>JANNGY010000600.1:0-20311 GCA_031404095.1 Betaproteobacteria bacterium
CATGTCCATCCCGGAGGCTGCTCAACTCGTGTTGCAGGCTGGCACGATGGGGCTGGGCGGCGAAATATTTGTACTCGACATGGGCGAGCCGGTCAAGATCGTCGACTTGGCTCATGACATGATCCGCTTGACGGAGCCGACCGACGAAGAGATAAAGATCGTCTATACCGGCCTGCGCCCTGGGGAAAAATTATTCGAAGAATTGCTCGCCCACGATGAACAAACCCGCCCAACACCACACCCGAAATTGCGCATTGCCAAAGCGCGCGAGGTGGACAGCGGATTTATCAACAGCGTCTCTGCTTGGCTACTGCAGGATCGGATCCCGGATGACTCGGATGTGCGCCGAGACCTGAAACGCTGGGTACCGGAGTACGTGGCACAGGTGCGCCCACGCCTAAAATCGATTAGTGGGGGCGCTGAAAAAAAACTGGCCTGACTGGTTGTCACGAGGGGCGACCGGCTATTCCCGCGTGGAGAATAGCGCACGGTGAGGCAACGCACCCGAGAGGTCGTGTTCGACTCGATTCAATCACAGTCCCCAAGCCAGTCGGCGCGCGCCGTCACTCGCCCCCCCATTTCGAATCGTATTCACATATCGAACAATTGGTGCCTTCACCCCCCAACAATTAGCAACGCCACCCATGGGTGGCGTTGCAGTTTTTTGGCGCGCCCGACACGATTCGAACGTGCGACTCCTGCCTTCGGAGGGCAGTACTCTATCCATCTGAGCTACGGGCGCGATGATAACGCTTTCAGAGCAGGTCAAAGTTTACCATCCGAATGTCATCGGTAACCGCCCTCGTCCGAGAACTCGCAGCAAATTTGAGCTGAAATGCGCTTCGTCGGTATAATCTCGTATCCCGGTCATCACACTCCCACGCACTTCAGGAATTTGACATGTCCCAGCACCACGCCGATCCCGTCGAAGAGAATATTGAAACGCATCCGGTCAAGTTGGCCATCGCCATCACCATTGGGGCAGTAGGTCTGGTCGTAGGCATAATCATGCTGGCGAACTTCGCGGTAGGCACGCATCGTGTCGGCGAAACCGACGCCAAGTCAAATTCGCCTGATGCGATCGGACAGCGCATTGCGCCGGCGACAGTTCTTGTGGTCGATCCAGCGAAAGCGCCAGCGTCCGCACCGACTGCGGCGATTGCGACCAAGGCCGCCGGCGCGACAGTTTCCGCGATGGCAATTCCGGCAGCAATGCCTGCTGGGGCCGGCGTTGCGTCCGTTGGCGGAGAAGGCGTGTATAAAACTGCCTGCCTGGCATGTCATGCAGCGGGTGTTGCCGGTGCGCCAAAGACAGGCGACAAAAGCGGATGGGGTGCGCGCATCGCCAAGGGGAAACCATTACTCTATGATCATGCGCTCAAAGGCTTCAATGCCATGCCGGCAAAGGGCGGCAATTCTGCACTCACTGAGTCCGATGTCAAAGCGGCAGTTGATTACATGGTGGCACAGGTTAAATAGTGGTTTCTTGCTGCAAATCCGGAACGGGGCGGCGCGGCCGCCTTTTTTTGTGCCACGATTCATTGCCTGATTAATAACCCGACGAAATGGCGACCTACGCAATCGGCGACCTTCAAGGCTGCTTTCGTACCCTGCAGGAACTGCTCGCAAAAATTGGCTTCAAGCGCGACGACCATCTCTGGTTTGTCGGCGATCTTGTCAATCGCGGCGCGGATTCACTCGAATGCTTGCGCTATGTTAGACGCTTGGGCGATCGCGCTGTAGTGGTCCTTGGAAATCACGACCTGCATTTGCTGGCGGTGGCGGAAGGACTTGGAAAGTCCGGCAAACACGACACGTTGGCGCCGATCCTAAACGCGCCAGACGGCCCTGATCTGTTGCATTGGTTACGCACGAGGCAGTTGATTCATGCCGAAGGAAAATTCGTCATGGTCCATGCGGGACTTCTGCCGCAGTGGGACTACACACTTGCGCTGGGTCTCGCGCGCGCGGTTGAGGCCGCGTTGCGCGGGGAAAACTATGATGCGCTGCTTGCCAGCATGTACGGCAATGATCCCGATATCTGGCGTGACGAATTGGCGGGGATGGATCGCTTCCGAATCACGATTAACGCGATGACACGCATGCGTGTCGTTACCGCTACGGGGCGCATGAATGTCAAATTCAAGGGCGAGTTGGCTGTCCTGCCTGATGACCTTACGCCGTGGTTCGTTCGCAAACATTCTTCCTTTGCCGACAAAACCATCATTGCCGGACATTGGTCCGCGCTAGGATTGCACGTTTATCCCGGATTTATCGGTATCGACACAGGTTGCATATGGGGACGCGAGTTGACCGCCGTGCGACTCGAAGACGGCAAGGTCTTCCAGGTTCCCTGCGCCGAGATATCCGTTCGATCAGGCTGGGACTAGCAAGCTTATATTTGCCTGCTCGGTGTACGGCTGCAAGCCGGCGGCATGAAATGGGGCAACAATGGACGCGTCCCGGGGCATATGTCACGCCATGACTGCATTCCTGATGGCGATGCCCGCCCTCCGTTACCATGACTTTATCCAGAGCTCGCCGCCCCCTCATCCAGAAGGTTCGTGAATCTCTGATGCACATGGGGTGGTGCCACGCCAAGCAATGCCGCCACGGCATTTTCTGATTCCAGCGCCAACTCTCGCCGGTTGAGTTTGGCAGCTTCAATGGGGCGCGCAAAAGTAATCTCCGCGATCATGGATTTCTGGCGGATTATCAGGCTGACCGATTCGGCAAAACTCAACTCTCCGATAAAGGCGACTGCGGCGTTGCGCTCACCGTCGCTGGCGCGATAGCGGATGGCAGCGGGAGCAAGGGTGGCTGAATTGACCACGGCCGGTTCAAACAGGGAAGTATGAAATTTCATCAGCCTGTCTCCGGGGGTGGTGGTACCCTCCGGGAAAAAGCCGATGGTCGCCCCCTCGGCCAGTACCGCATGCATCAGTTCATTGATCTTGGCGGTATCACTGCGGCGCGTGCGCCTGATGAAGATTGTCCCAGCCTTGTCGCAAAGCCAACCGGCGATCGGCCAATCGCGTATTTCCGATTTGGCCACAAAGCGTGCGGGATGTGCCGCGCTGATGACAAATATGTCGACCCATGAAACATGATTGGCGGCGATGATCAGGTTGCGGGCTTGTGCGGCCGGCCGGACCCCATGCACGGAAAGCACGATATTCAGGATTCGCAACAATTTCCTCGCCCACCACCCGGTCAAGCGCGCACGCCTCCGGGCTGAAACCTGCCGAAAAACCAGGCCCACGGCCACCAGCCCAACCGCGACATGCGTGAGCAAACGCAGCCAGCGAAAAAGGCGAACCGGCCGGCGGGTATCGGATGGCGTGCGAGCCAATGCTGATTCGGCGTCAGGCATGATGCGATGGTACTTGATGGGCAACATCAAGGGAACGGCCGAAAAAAGTAAAAAGGGACACCACTGGCGTCCCCTTTGCAGGCCAGGTTGAAAATCGCATCCAGAAATCAGAAGCGTGTCACGCGCGTGAAGCCCTGCCCAGAAAGGATCCTGACCTTGTCCCCGACGCGAAACTCCTCGTCTTTTTCCTGGGTAATGGCGACAAGTTTTCCATTTTCCAGCCTTACGGTCACTTCCACCCCCCGGCGATCATTGGCATTTTTCTCCATGGCGCCACCGATGATTCCGCCTAACACGGCCCCGGCGATGGCCCCGGCAGCATTGGCATTGTAACTTCCACCCAAAGTGGAACCCGCAATTCCACCGATAGTGGCGCCGGCAAAAGTACCCGTACCGGTATCGCGAGCATCAATCACGACATCACGGACGTTTTCGACCAGGCCGAGGCGCACGGATTGTTCGCCAAGGACCTGGACACGATCATAGTTTCCACCGCCCATTCCGGGTGTGGCACAGCCGGCCAGCAAAATCGAGAAGGTTGCCACACCAATGACGAGTATTTGCGTGATTTTCATGATTGCCTCCTTGTCCCTTTAGCTACCAGACGGACTCTTCAAACGCAGACTTGTAACGCGCATCGATGTCCTCGCGAGAGGGATGATGACCTTGTGGACCACGGTGCTCGATTTTCAGACTGCCCATGGTATTTGCCAGGCGGCCGATCTTTTCCCAAGGCCAGTCTCGTTCGATGCCGTACAGTAGGCCCGCGCGAAAGGCATCGCCGCAACCGGTCGGATCCATCCGTCTGTGTTCATTAACGCTTGGAACAAGTATCTGTTGACCATCGGCATAAATGACCGACCCTTCGGCGCCTTTGGTAACGATGAAAGCTTTAACGCGTTCGGCCATTTTTGCGACTGAGTCACCTGTCCGTTCTTCCAAAATGCGCGCTTCATAATCGTTGACGGCAACGTAGTCGGCAAGTTCCACAAAGTGCCGTAACTCATTGCCATTGAACACACCCATGGCCTGACCGGGATCGAAGATGAACGGAATTTTCAGGTCATGAAACTGTACTGCGTGTTGAAGCATGCCGTCGCGGGAGTCGGGCGCCAGAATGCCCAGTGATACACCGCTGGCATCGCCGACTTTGTTCAAATAAGAAGACGCCATCGCACCGGGATGAAAGGCCGTGATCTGGTTGTCATTCAAGTCGGTGGTAATGAAGGCTTGTGGCACAAAGGCGCCGGAAATCTCGCGCACGTGAGTTCGCACGATGCCCAGTTTGTCGAGGCGCTCCCTGTAGGGTCCAAAATCATCACCCACGGTGGCCATGATCAACGGCTCGCCCCCGAGCAACTTCAGGTTATAGGCGATGTTGCCCGCAGTGCCGCCGAATTCGCGGCGCATATCCGGCACCACGAAGGCGACGTTCAGAATGTGAATCTGGTCAGGCAGGATATGGGTCTTGAACTCGCCATGGAAAACCATGATGGTGTCGTAGGCGATGGAGCCGCAAATCAGAACGGGCATGATGAAAATTTTCCAAGTAAAACAACATTATATAGCCACGCCAACGAGGCTCTACCGCTTGTCGGAAATGTGCTTTCAGCCTTGACTCGAACTTGTCAATTCTTGTAAATTGCAGTTGCACGAGTTTGCTTTTATGAGCTCGGCGCACTCTGCAGTGGCAACATTCAAAAAGCGAATTCTGAAACAAGGCAAACTCATCGAAAGATGAGGACGCAAAGTCTCCGGTCTAAAGGATTTTCAAAATCCGACGATAGCGGGATTACCAGAGAGTCGATCATGGAAATACTCCCATTTGGGTCAACAGGCCAGTCGTCCAACCGTCGTCTTCGCGGACTTCCGGCCGGTTTGTGTGCCCAGCACAGCGTAAGTCCCTCAGCTCGTGCAAATTTCCAGTCTCTTCTATCTTTGTCGATTCCATCTGCCGTCGCTCGCGCGATGACCGGAAGCAAAGGTCCTCAATCTTCGCTGGGAAAGCCTCGCTAAACCATCAGGCTTTGCGTCACTCGGGCGCATGGAGGCGGACATGGCAATACAATCCATCGACAATGTTGTCTCGATCACGGGGCTGCATGCGGTCCCTCATTCCGGCTCGCGCCATCGAAGCATAAAACCGGAATCGGCCGGTGTCATCAATGATTGCCGGGACATGGCGTTGAAGAGGATTGTGGCGTTGCTGGCCAGTACCTTTGACAAGATTGAGGATGAACTCTTCGAACTGGCTGAAAGGGCCGGGGACCGGGATGCCCAGAACATGTATCTCGACGCGCGCGCGCAATCGCGCGACAAGCGCGGCGCCATTGAGACCTCGTTCAAGAAACAGTTCCTCAGTTTTTTTGAGAAAAAAGTCACTGGTGAGGACGATCCGGGGAGATCGGCCGCCGTGGACTACACAAAAATGGAGCTATCGCTGGTTGACGATGATGATCTCGAGCAAGAACTTGCCGTGGACGATATGTCGAAACGGATGTCGGACAAATGCGATGACGAACTGAGAACACTTTCGCAGCGCATGGGTTTCCTCCTGTCCGAGCCGGAGCTCAAGGACGACGCGAATCCGATGGCGCCGGACACCATCATTCGCGCGCTCAAAGTGGCCTGCGACCAAATGACCAGCGGCTACCAGGCAAAACTCACCGTCATGCGCATGGCGGAGCATCATATGGCGAAAGACATGCTCTCTTTGTATCACGACATCAACAGCCATCTGGTGGCTTGCAAAATCCTTCCACAGATTCGACCTGCTTATCGAAAGTCCGAGGGCGGTACTCCAAGAAAAGCCCCCGTTGGCGCCGACGAGACGACTGAATCCCTCGCTGGCGCCAGTTTGCCAGGCGTGACTGCCGACGGCCCTGCAAATCCGGCATCGGACATCTTTGCGACTTTGCAGCAATTGCTTGCCGGTGGCAGCATGTTTGATGCCGCGCTAAGCGCCGGCAGTGCGTCGCCACCCGCCTACGGTGTCACAACGGGCAGTTTTGCACCGGCCCCTCCAATGGTCGCTGCGGATATCGAGTCAGGCATGGCCACGGCCGAAGCCATCCGGCGAATTGCAGATGGCGAGTCGGCGATCGGCAATGCCAATCTGGTATCGGCATTGACGCAGATGCAGCAGCGCCTGATGTCGGCTGCCGCTCGCCTGCACGTACCTGTAGCGCACAGGGAATTCATTGCCGGCGAGACCCCGGCCGCCGATTTGAACATGCTTCGCGATATCAAGACACCGAGTTTGGTGGCAAGCAGTTCGCCGATCGATGTGATGACCATCGATATTGTCGCCATGTTGTTCGACTATGTGTTCGACGACAAAGCGATACCCGAGTCCATCAAGGGCCTGATCGCGCGCCTGCAAATCCCGATTCTGAAAGTATCGCTCCTGGATCGCTCTTTCTTTTCCCGCAAGACGCACCCGGCCCGCCGCCTGCTGGATGCATTGGCCGACGCTTCCGTCTGTTTTGCCGGAGAGGCGAAGCCCGAAGATCCGCTTTACGGCATGATCGAAACGGTGGTCGATCGCGTACACAACGAATTCGAAACTGATACGCAGATATTTGCCGACGTGCTGGCAGAACTCGAGAAATTTCTGACTGCTCGCGAAACCATCAATGCGGAATTTATAGAACAATCCGCGCAGGTCGTTCACGAACGTGAGAAGCGGGAAATGGCACGCCTCATCTCGCAGGACGAAATGGAGCGACGTGTTGCCGGCGTCGAACTGCCGGCGCCGGTGGCGGCGATTCTCAAGGGGCCATGGCCGCGGGTGATAGAGCGGATCTATCTGCGGGAGGGCGGGCGTCACGCGGCATTTGTGCAAGCACTCGAGACCGCCGAAGACCTGATCTGGAGCGTCTCGCCTAAAATGAATGCGGACGAACGCAAGTGTCTGGTCGGCATGCTGCCGAGGTTGCTGAAGAACCTGCAGCAGGGAATGGAGATCGCTGCGGTTGAGTCCGCGGATCGTGGACGCTTTTTTGCAACATTGGTGGATTGCCATGCTGCTGCGGTCAAGGCCGGACTGCGGGGAGAGAGCGTCGCTTCATTGCTGGCGGCAGCCCAACCCAGTACCGATACCGGCCCGCTTTTCGCGAAACTGATTGCCGAAGAAAGCGCACGCGTGGCGGCAGTGAAAAGTGCCTCGATGACGGGAATTGCACGCATACATTTCACCGATAGCGGCGTTGAAATTGAAGAGCTTCGCGCACGCCGGACACCCGCCGGAAATACGCAGGCGAAACAAGTTGGCGACGTGGCTAATGCCCCCATCGCGTTGCCCCATGCCGAAAGTGAGTGCCGCGCGGATGGCGCAGTGGATTTTGATATCACCACGATGCCAATGGTGGAATTGAGACGCGGCACGTGGGTGGAATTCCTGCGCGAGGGAAGCCCGCGCATTCGCGCCAAACTTTCCTGGATAAGTCCGTTGAGGGGTGTGTATTTGTTTACCAGTCCGGGCGCCACGGAAGCGCTGTCGGTAACGCCGGATGCGTTGCAAATCCAGATCCATCGTGGCGACGCCATAGTGATCGATGAATCTTCGTTGATCGATCGCGCCGTGGACAAAATGGTGAACTCGTTGTCCCGCGCTGCACACACCTGAATTCCGGAACCGTGCGACTCCATGTCGAATGCGCGGAAAGGTCGGTAAAGCAAGTGCGCTCTCGCTGGGTTTTTCCGGATAGGCGACCAGTCACGTTACCGAAATCCTGAGCCGCAAATTGCCGCGCGATGAAAGACGTGATCCCGTCGATGGTTCGGGTCAATTGTAGAAGGCCCGGACGCCGTATCCCGAGGCCTGTGCTTTGTTCGCAAGTTCAATGTTCAGGTTTACGTACATTTCCACATTCGGCGCGAGACTTTCATCTTTGGCCGGTGGCCGGCCGAGGTATTCTTGTGGCAGCAAGATTCGGCTCAGGACTACCTGATTGGCGCTATCGGTCAATTTTAATTCCATCGAGGGAAGATCCTGTCGTGACACGCCACGATTGACCAGCGTTGCCGTCAGTTGAATGTGGCCAGCTTTCCCGGGAGTCTCGATCAGGTCCGATGCTTCAATTCTGATTACAGCGTCGTCGCGTCCCCACGACAGACTGCATCCCGCCCATTCACAAGCGCTTACATAGGCAGGGCGCAATTGTGGATAGGACTGAATCAGGGATGACCTGAAGCCGAATGCGACTTGTGCCGCGAGACCGAGCAACAAAATGACCGCGCCTGTTGCCCAAAGCCGCGTGTGGTCAGCATCGTCGGACGCGCGGGGCGCCGGTACCAGCAAGGGGTTACTAGTCGATGCGTCCGCCGCCTCATTATTCGCCGGCAACAGTGATGGTGGCGTGAACGGCGAATTTGCCGGAGCAACGGCGGCGATGATCGCGGTTTCATCATGTCGGGCGGGCGATGCCTCCCACGAGGCATGCGCGCGGATGTCTGACGGAAAGTCGGTTTGCGAAAACTCCCCGGACAAGGGCAATGGCTCTTCGCGCAGGAAAATGCTGTCTGTCAGTTCGGCCTGCTCTTGTTCGATCGCGGATTCGGCAGAGGGAGGTGGATGATGACTGACGGCCTCGCTTTCCGCGACTCGCGTCAGTGACTGAAATGCGTTGAAAACATTGCGGCAGCGGCCGCACATGACGCGACCCTGGCGGACGTTGAGTTGTTCTGGTTGTACTTTGAACTGCGCGGAACAGTTGGGGCAGGTGGTCAGCAGCATGCCGCAAAGTATAGCGTAGCCGATGCTGCGGAAAATTCATCCGCGTCGCGATGCGTTCGATGGCGCACCGAGGTCTGCCGGATTTCTCGATTGCGGCACCGGACTTTGGGACTCTGGGGAAACAGAACCCATTCGATCCTGGACTCACCTTGTTGCGTGATTATGGCGCGTTGCGTCGCTGGCCAGCGATGCACGACCAACCCTCGTCGCTTTTCCAGACCGCAAGGTCAAACCAAGGTCCATAGATCCCAATGATCTCCCCGGCCTGATGATCCAGTATTCCCGCCAGGACGAGCGATCCCCCGCGTCGCGTATGCGAGGCAAGCAGCGGCGCAAGCATCTTGAGTGGATTGGCGAGAATGTTTGCCACCGTGATATCGGTGACGGCATCCAGGGCGCGGTCGGTGGTGGACAGCTCAACGATCACCGCGTTTTGGTGTGCATTGAATCGCGCCGCCTCGACCGCCTGCGCGTCGATATCGACGGCGATGGCACGGGCGGCACCCAACTTCATGGCGGCAATGGCGAGGATACCCGACCCGCAACCGTAGTCAAGCACAGTCGTTGGCGCGTCCGGCGCCAGATTGGCTTCGAGCCATTGGAGGCACATGCGCGTCGTTGGATGGCTGCCGGTGCCAAACGCAGCACCTGGGTCGAGCGAGATGTTGATCGCATCGGGTCTGGGGGCACTGTGCCAGGTAGGCACTATCCAAATGCGATCGGATATCCGGATCGGCTGGAATTGCTCGCGGTTTTTCTGTACCCAGTCCGTATCGTCGATGACTGCGAGCGTCATCGCCGGTATCGCAAGTCCGAGCCCTTTGCAGACATCGGCAACGATTCCGCGCGCGTCGACGCCGTCATCAAACATGACCGTCACTCTGCAGATATCCCAAAGACCGCCGTCGGCGCCGGGCTCGCCAAAAATAGGCTTTTCCTGCTTTGTCCCTTCCTGTGCGTCCTCGACGGCGACTGATAGCGCGCCGCAATCGATCAGCGTGTCGCCGAGCGTCTCGGCGGACGCGCGCCCATGATCAAACGTGGCGGTCAGGAAGGCCATGTGACAGGGACGGTGTGCTGTGCGACTTTCATGACGCACTCAAGCGCAGGCGCGGCAGTCGGGCCAGTTTTCCTTCCAAAGTGCGCGCCAGTCCTTGAGTTTGGCTGCGGATCAATCGCCATCACCGGCAATTTTCTTGAGCGCCGCCATCCGCTCTTCGAGAAAGTGTATGGAGGTTCCGCCACGAATGAATGCGGCATCGTTCAACAACTCCTGATGCAACGCCAGGTTAGTCTGAATGCCTTCAACGACCATTTCCGACAGCGCGGTGCGCATGCGTGCAAACGCCTGTTCGCGCGTGTCGCCGTGCGCAATGACCTTGGCGATCAACGAGTCGTAATATGGCGGCACGAAATAATCGGCGTAGACATGAGAATCGACGCGTATTCCCGGCCCCCCGGGAACATGAAATCGGGTTATGCGGCCAGGGGACGGCACAAACGAAACGGGGTTCTCGGCATTGATCCGGCACTCCAGCGCATGACCGCGAAGCTCAATTTCCTTCTGCCGGTAGCGCAGCTTCTGGCCGGCTGCAATACGCACCTGCTCCTGCACGATGTCGATACCGGTGATCATCTCCGACACCGGGTGTTCGACTTGAATGCGGGTATTCATTTCTATGAAATAGAACTCGTCCTTTTCGTATAGAAATTCGAACGTGCCGGCACCACGATAGCCGAGCTTAACGCATGCTTCCGCGCAACGTTCGCCGATTCGATCTCGCAGGCGCGCCTTCAATTCGGGGGCCGGTGCCTCCTCGATGATCTTCTGGTGTCGCCTCTGCATCGAACAATCACGTTCCCAGAGAAAGAGCGCATTACGATGCTCGTCTGCCAGGACCTGGATCTCGATATGCCGGGGGTTCTCCAGGAATTTCTCCAGGTAAACCATGGGATTGCCGAATGCCGATTGCGCCTCGGTCTTTGTCATTTGCACCGCATTGACCAGCGCGGCCTCGGTGTGAACGACACGCATGCCGCGACCGCCACCACCCCCTGCGGCCTTGATGATGACCGGGTAACCGACGGCAGCGGCTATTTTGCGTACCTCCTTTGCATCATCGGGCAAGGCTCCTTCGGAGCCGGGAACGCAAGGAATGCCGACTTTGCGCATCGCGGTTTTGGCGGCGACTTTGTCGCCCATGGTGCGGATGTTCTCGGGACGGGGGCCAATGAATACAAAGCCGGAATTTTCCACCCGCTCGGCAAAGTCGGCGTTTTCCGAGAGAAAACCGTAGCCGGGATGGATCGCCTGCGCGTCTGTTACCTCGGCGGCACTGATAATCGCCGGAATATTTAGATAGCTGTCCTTCGACGGCGCCGGTCCGATGCAAACCGATTCATCAGCCAGCATGACGTACTTGGCATCGGCATCGGCCTCGGAATGAACGGCCACCGTCTTGATGCCCAATTCGCGACACGCGCGTTGGATGCGAAGTGCAATCTCACCGCGATTGGCAATGAGAATCTTCTCGAACATGGCCCCTTGCCGGGGTCCGGAACCGAATACCGCCATAGTTGATACCCGCAGCTATTCGATGATGAAGAGTGGTTGGCCGTATTCGACAGGCTGACCATTTTCAACAAGGATCGCCTTGATCACCCCGGCAGCATCGGATTCGATTTCATTGAGCAGTTTCATGGCCTCAATGATGCATAGCGTCTGCCCTTTGGAGACGGTTTGTCCCACTTCAACGAATGAGGGTGACCCTGGCGACGGCGAGCGATAGTAGGTGCCGACCATGGGTGATTTCAGGGTATGGCCGGTCGGCTCTGGCGGTCCTGCGGCCGCCGAAGGCGCCGGCACGGACCCCGCCAGTTCCGCCGGCATCACATAGTTGGTTGGCACCATCCCTTGCGGCACGAGGGTCCCGGACATGCCGTTCCGGCTGATACGCACCTTTTCCTCGCCCTCGGTAATCTCCAGTTCGGCAATGCCGGACTGCTGCACGAGATCAATCAGTGTCTTTATTTTCCGCAGGTCCATGTGTGGTTGCCTCCTGTTTGTTGTTGGCCAACGCCAAGTGCCGGGCCGGGCGTCTGCCTCAGGCCTCGGTCAATGCGGCTTTTATGTTATGGATGGTTCTTGGTTCCGCGTTTGAGCTGTCGAGTCGGGGCCGGCACCCAAAATTTGTCCTTTGTTGAGCTCAATCCCGCCATCATCCATGCCATCAAGATACACAAGTGGGGTTCTGGCAACATGATGTACGGGGATAGCCCCAAATCTTTGACATGGCGGGAAGTTTGCCTCAAGTCCGCGCTAAAAGTCCAGCTTTTGCCGGCCGCATGATTTTGTAGATTCATGCATTTTCACAACAGATGTTGTGTTTTTGCCGAAGTTCGAATTGGCAAACGTGAGACATAGCACAATAATCGAATTGGCGACTTTCCAATGCCGATCGAAGAGAGAGCATGCAATTTGGTTAAATATTTTTTCTGATTATGTCTGAAGATAGACTATTTTGGAAGATTTTTAGCGACCAATTTGTCCATTTCCTGCTCCTTGATCAGTCCCATTCGGCTGAATATCAGTTCTCCGCCCGGCCGGAAGGCGACCGTAAACGGCAGCAGTCCGAGTCGGTTGCCCAGTCGCTTTGAAAACTCAATTGCGCGTGCTTCGTCCGGAAGTAACGGGTAACCGACTGGAGAGTTTTGAATGAATTTGACGACATTTTCACGGGAATCAACGGCGATACCGACAATTTGTAAGCCGTCCTTTCCATATTTCCCCTGCATTTTTGCGAACATTGGCATTTCTTCCTTGCACGGCGTACACCATGTGGCCCAAAAATTGATAACCAGGAGACGATGCTGCCACTGTCCAAGTATTTGCTCATTGCCATCAACATCGGCAAATCGGGTGGAGTAGATGGTTCCGGCGGTCAAATCAATCTTTTCGGCGGAACGATCCGGGAAGTCGGATTTTTCGGCGGCAGGGTCTAGCCACAATGCGACCGCCGCCATCGTTATCAGGCTCGCTGCGCCAAATGCCAGGATCAGTTTAGGCATGGACTGATGCAATCGGCGTCAAGACCTGTTTGAGGAGTCGGTTGCATGACGTGCCGAGCATTGATCGATCAGTGAATCCGCTGCCTTGTTGTGCGCCAAATGAAAAACACCATCTGTTTCCCGCCGACGTGGGGCGAGACCATTCAGACGCGCCCAAAACTACCTCAATGGCCTGTTCGAACGGTGGGTAACAAACGCCTGCATCCGCGCAGCCTTGCGAACGAACGCTCAAAACGTACAAATTGCAGTCATCTTGAGGCAACGCTTGTTTTGACAAAGGTGCCGGCAAGAGTAGGCGCACACTGTTACGATAAGTGATTACCCTGCGAAGTGTCGCACCCTGTTTCCATATTCCCGGCAGCCTGGAGTGTTGGGGGATGGAAACAGGCTGACCGTCGATCAAAAATTGAAACCGGTCACGAAAAATGCAATAGCCGTCCGCAATGGCGTACCGTAGCTCAAGGGTGCTACCGAGTTTCATTCTTTATCCAGTCGAGATACGCCGGCAAACCGGTATCGGCCTGGAAAGCGAGGATTTCCGGGACGTCATAAGGGTGGAGACGTAGGATTTCGGTCTCCAGTTCCCGGTAACAATGTCGAGAAGTCTTGATGAGCAGCGTGATTTCGAGCGATTGCTCGATTTTTCCCTGCCATCGATAACGCGACCAGCCAGTCGGAAGGGCGTGTACACAGGCGGCCAATCCCTGCTGCAACAAAGACTCAGTGACCTTTACAGCCAGATTCTCATCCGGTACTGTAGTAATTACGACAAGTGCCCCCATGTCGGAAGTCATGTGGTTGCAAGTCCAAGGCTTGGTAAATTCGGCTGTGCGGTGGCGCGACTGGCGAACCCGGGAGGCGGAAAAGGACTCAAATCCGTCGTGTATGCCGCATATTTTCCGGCATTTCGTCTGATTGCACCCTTGCAGGGCCCGTGCGGACAGGTCTGGCTTTTTCTCACGGCGGATTTCAATCAAGCCTAACTGAAAGGATGGTCACTATGCGCGTGTTGCTTATCGGCATTCTAATGGGATTTCCGCTGCTGGAAGGCGCGGTACTGTACAACCTCGCAGCCGGCCCCTCGGGCCATAGTGGCTGGGTGTTGGCGTGGCTTGCTTTTGCATTCATTGCGGGCATTGTGTTGATCAAGGAAGCCCGTTTTTCGCTGGTGACCCGGTTGTCCTCCGCGCTATCGCAGGGTCAGTTTTCGCTGGCCGCATTCATTGACAGTTTTCGCACGGTCCTGGCGGGCCTGTTGCTCATTTTTCCGGGCATTATTACTGATGTGATGGCGCTGCTGCTGTTGTTACTGCCGATTCGCGAGCCGGCTTTTCAACAGGTGGCAATGCGCGCGACACGCTCGTCGCATGGTTCGCGCATTCGTCCGGACGGCGTGATTGAAGGCGAATTTCGCCGCGAGCGCTAGCGCCTGATTTGCTGCAGGAATTCATCGACCGTCGCGTAGACCAACTTGAAGCGCAGCTCACGCTTGAGCCGCTGATTGCCAATCCGGCGAGATTCTTCCATGAACGAAAACAAGACCGGCGAAAGGCGCGCCGCCGCGTCCGCGCGTGTCACGCGCGGCGGTCGCGGCAGTCCAAAAGCATCCGCGACACGGTCAAAATAGGCACCCATTGCCAGCGCTGAATCGTCGACCACGTTGTAGACGCGGCCATTGCGGCCACGGCGCATTGCCGCAACGGCCGCCCGCGCCAAGTCCTCCGCATGGATGTGATTGGTAAACACATCTTCTTCCGCAACCAGCGCAGCAGACCCTTTGCGCAATCGTTCGACAGGCAGACGGTCGGCGGCGTAGATGCCCGGTGCGCGCAACACGGATACCATCACGCCGAGCCGGCGTCCCCAACGATGCAGTTCACGCTCCGCATCCACGCGCCGCCGCGCACGCGCGGTAGCGGGCTTTACCGGACGGGATTCATCGATCCATTCCCCGCCGCAATCGCCATAAACGCCGGTGGTACTGATGTACACGAGTCGGCGGGGCAAGCGCTGTGATAGCATCCCCGCTCGCAAGGCTCCCGTGGTTGGTTGACGCGCCAAAGCGGCAAGCAGGTGACGGGTGCGTTTATCATAGATGCCGTCGCCCGCAGGAGGTGCAAAGTGAAAAACCACGTCTGCCTGGCCGGCAAGTTTGCGGAGGCTGTCGGGACGGTCCAAATCGCCGCGAATTGCATTGACACCCAGAGAACGGGCATGCCTCGCGCGGCCGGCATTGCGAACAAGCGCGCTAACGCAATATCGACCCACCAGGAGCCTTGCTACGCGCTCGCCGACATCGCCGAAGCCGATGATGAGAATCCTGATTGGTGAGCGCATGATGGAACGAAGTATAGAGAATTTGGAAAAACACCCGATGAGCACTGCTGAATATCGTGTCACGCTGCAACCGTCTGGACATACCTTTTCGGTCGGGGCCGATGAGTCCATTCTCGACGCCGCCCTTCGCCAGGGGATCGGCCTGCCCTACGGTTGCCGCAACGGTGCCTGCGGGTCGTGCAAGGGCAAGATTGTCTCGGGAGATTTTGACTACGGCATCTATCAGGAACGCACCCTGCGAGCGGAAGAGAAGGCCGCAGGCAAAGCGCTGTTCTGTGTCGGCAAGGCCTGCTCCGATCTTACGCTGGAAGTAAAGGAGATCGGCGGCACGGGCGATATTCAGATTCGTACATTGCCCTGTCGGGTTGAAAAACTCGAAAAAATGGCGCCCGATGTCGCCGTGCTTTCCCTGAAATTGCCGGCACAGGAAAGACTGCAGTACTTTGCCGGGCAATACATCGACATCCTGCTCAAGGACGGCAAGCGCCGCAGTTTTTCCATGGCCAACGCGCCGCACCACGACCAGTTCATCGAACTCCATTTGCGGCAGATCCCAGGTGGACACTTCACCAATTTCGTCTTCAATGAAATGCGCGACCGTGCCATCCTGCGCTTCGAAGGCCCGTTCGGTACATTTTTCCTTCGCGAGGACTCCGACAAGCCGATCATTTTGGTCGCGGGCGGCACTGGCTTCGCCCCAATCAAGGCGGTGATCGAACATGCGCTGCACGAACATGTCGACCGCGAAATGGTACTGTACTGGGGCTGCCGTTCACTGCAGGATCTTTATATGCCGCAACTTCCGGCACAGTGGGCCCGCGAGCATCCCAACTTCACCTTCATTCCGGTTCTCTCCGACCCCAAACCCGGGGATAATTGGCAAGGCAGGACAGGATTTGTGCACCAGGCCGTGATCGACGATTTTGAATCTCTTGCCGGATATCAGGTCTATGCCTGTGGCGCGCCCATCATGATCGACGTTGCACAACAGGCATTCGTGGTGCGCGGATTGCCGGAAGATGAATTTTTTGCCGATTCATTTACATATTCCGAACCGGCTGCCAACACGTAGCCAATTGCAACTCAAACCAAGGAGAATCCCATGATCAAAGCGGGCGACAAGTTGCCGGATGGCACTTTAAGCGAATTCATCGAAGTCGAAACTGCCGGCTGCGCGATCGGACCGAACAGCTTCAAGGTGAGCGAACTCAGCAAAGGAAAGAAGATCGCGGTATTCGGCCTGCCGGGTGCCTTCACCCCGACGTGTTCAGCCAAGCATGTGCCGGGCTATGTTAGTCACTTCGATGCGCTTAAGGCCAAAGGCGTCGACGAAATCTGGTGCGTGTCGGTGAATGATGCCTTTGTGATGGGCGCATGGGCCAAGGATCAACACACCGAAGGAAAGGTTCGCATGTTCGGTGATGGTTCCGCGGCCTGGACCAAGGCGTTGGGACTCGAACTTGACCTCACGGCAAAGGGCATGGGTATCCGCATGCAGCGTTTTTCCATGCTGGTCGAAGATGGCGTGGTCAAGACCTTTAACCTCGAAGGACCGGGCAAATTCGAAGTCTCCAATGCTGAGACGATGCTCGCACAGGCGTAAAGGCCTGGCGCCCGGACTGTTCGAACGCGGCCTGCGCCGGGGGAACTTTTTCGCGGCGAATTGACGGAATGTCCATGCCCAGAATATTCATAGACGGTGAACACGGCACCACGGGTCTGCTGATCCGCGACCTGCTGCGCGAGCGCGACGACATCGAACTTGTCAGCATTGCGCCGGAAAAACGCAAGGATCAGGCTGAGCGCAAGCATATGCTCAATGCCGTCGACCTCGCGATACTGTGCCTGCCGGACGACGCCGCCAGGGAATCGGTGGCCATGATAGACAATCCGGATGTTCGGGTGATCGACGCCAGTACCGCGCACCGGATATTACCGGATTGGGCATTCGGCTTTCCGGAAATGACGCCAGAGCAGGCGCTGCGCATCAAGCAAAGTCGCCGCGTCGCCAATCCCGGCTGCTGGTCTACCTGCTTCATTGCCCTGGTGCGGCCGCTGGTTGATGGCGGACTGATACCCGCCGATTTTGCGGCAACCACCTGGGGTGTCTCGGGATATTCCGGCGGTGGCCGGCAAATGGTGGACGCATTCGAAAGCGGCGGCACCAGACCGGCATTCTTCGGCTACGGATTCAAGCTCGCGCATAAACATCTGCCGGAAATGAAACAGTATTCGGGCTTGACGCATACGCCGCTTTTCACGCCGTCGGTGGGGTCCTTCCGGCAAGGCATGCTGGTATTTGTGCCACTGCCACTGTGGTCGCTGCCGAAATCGGTGACCGGAAAGCATCTGCACGAATGCCTCGCCGCGCACTATGCGGGCAAGCAGTATATCGACGTCAAACCGTTCGGCGGCGAGCCGCCCGGTGAACTCGATCCCGAGGCGGTCAATGGCACCAACATGATGGAGTTATTCATCTTCGACAATTTGAAGCATGAGCAGGCAGTGCTGGTGGCGCGTCTGGACAATCTCGGCAAAGGCGCCGGGCGCGCGGCGCTGCAGAACGCGGCGTTGATGCTGGGGCTTCAATGACACGCATACGGACGCCGGCGTGTGAATCGTCAGCATCACTTTATTCAAACAGAATCGTGTTCATTGGGGCATCTGCATGTTGGGTGTAAATATGAATGACCCATCCATGTACACCCGAACTCAGGTCCGGGGGCCAGCGAACCTCGGCGCGCGTAGCGGTTTTGGCACGCTTGCAAGCCACGAGCAATGCGCTCCAATACGCGCGAGCCTCTCGCGAAATCCTCGATAGGCAGGAAGTCGAACGGCCAGCTCGCTGCTCGCGTCAGCCGTCGCAAAACCACTGTTGACGGCCATCCACTGGCGGCGAAAGTTTTCAAAGCGCCGCCACACGTGAATCGCCATTTGACGCGTTCCTCCTGGCACAAATGCCTGAAACACCGCCCCAGTAGCTAGGGGACAGCTTTTGAAGTGCCCGGTTTGCGCGCTGACTTGGTGTGAGCCCCCTAGTATTTTCCCGTCAAACCCATCTTCACAAACGGTGGCACGCGGCCGCCGAGTTTTTCCAGCATGATCAGTTCATCATCGTTGTGATTGACGAACCCGGCGCTTTCAACCTTCATCATACCGCCGCGATCATCGAGCCAGACCGGGCTCTCGTGATGCGTCGTCTTGATAATCTTCGATTGCGCCATGCCGGCGCCGTCAATCGCCGCTTCACCGTAGCAAAGGCAAAAGTAGGTGCGGCCATCGTGGATTTCGATATAGCAACCGGTGCCGCGAATGCCGATGGTCGCATTGGCTGCCCGGATCCCAACGCCCTTTTCCGCGCGCTTATTGAACACCGACAACACCTTGCCGGTGGCGATCAGCACACTCTCCAGTGCGCCGGCCTTGTCCTTGCTTTGCTCGAACATCACACTCGTGTTGTCGCGCAGCAGGAATGCATCCTTGCCGACCACGATCACGGCATAACTGCCTTTGGCCGTCGTGACTTTGTCACCAGGTTTGACCGCCGTGCCGACCTTTGCCGCTTGTCCATTGACGGTCGCGCTGCCCGACAGTGTGTTGACACCGGAAATTGCCGGCAAATCGCCCTTGGCAAGCACGTCCTGAATGAGCCCGGAAATACCAGCCGGGCCGAGCAGGCCGAGTGCGGCGAGTTGTTTCAGATAGGTGCGACGGGACTGGCGGCTCGACATGGCGGCAATTCCTGAAAGGTGTCGTGAACCACCTATGTTACTCGCCGCGACGGGTTTCGGATTCAGCGGCGGTGAAATACCACGTCCCAAACGCCATGGCCCTTGGCCAGTCCTTTGCGCTCAAAGCCGGACGTGCCGCGATACTCGGGGCGAGGCGCAAAACCGCCAGCCGTATTTGCCAGCCCGGGCTCGGCTTGCAACAGGGCCAGTATGTGATGTGCATAGTCCTCCCAATCGGTGGCGAGATGGAGATAGGCGCCTTGCGTGAGTTTTTGCACCAGCAGCCGCACCAACGCTGGCTGCACGAGGCGTCGCTTGTGGTGACGCTTTTTCGGCCACGGGTCAGGAAAAAAAATGTGCAGGCCGGCGAGCGATTGGTCGGGAATCATATGTTTCAGCACTTCCACCGCGTCGTGCTGAATGATCCGCAGATTGGCAAGGTCCCGCTCGCCGATCAATTTCAACAAAGCGCCGACGCCGGGAGTGTGAACCTCGATGCCAATGAAATTGTTCTCCGGCCGCAATGCGGCAATCGCCGCCGTGCTCTCGCCCATGCCGAAGCCGATCTCGACAATGGTCGGAGCATCACGCCCGAACAGCTGTGCGTAGTTCAGGCAGGCGCCATCCCGGAATGGCACGATGATTCGCGGCCCGAGCGAATCGTAGGCGCGCGTTTGCGCGGGCGACATGCGCCCCTGGCGCAATACATAGCTGCGGATCGGGCGCAAACGCAAATTCTCTTCATGGGTCATGGCGAAATTATACGGTGCCGTCAAGGTACCCTCGGTACAATTCGGGAATGAAGAAAATGATCCTCAAGCCTGGCCGCGAGAAGTCCCTGCAGCGCCGGCATCCCTGGATTTTCTCCGGTGCGGTGAGGGATATTGACGATGGCGTGGCCTCGGGCGATTTCGTTCGCGTGCTGGCCGATGATGGACGCTTTCTCGCGCACGCCGCGTTCAGCGAAAAATCGCAGATCATCGCGCGCGTCATGTCGTTCGCGGAAAGCGATGTTATCGACGAGGCATTCTTTCGGCGACGCGTTGGCGCCGCGATTGCCTTTCG
>JANNGY010000601.1:0-9600 GCA_031404095.1 Betaproteobacteria bacterium
TGTTCAATGTTCTTGCCAGGGGCAGGCCTGAGTTCCGCGACCGCCTCGAGGGTTCGCTTGTCGATGATCATCAACCTGTCCCGCGCCTTGCCTGTCGTCGCGTCGGCCCAGGCATAGGGTGTTTTTTCGTGTGAAGCGATCTGGCGACCCGGGCCGTCGAATTTGATTGTCCTGATGACTTTCCAATCGGTCAGGCTGGAGATGCTGATGATGCCATCGCGCAGATGCGGTGTCGCCATCACCGCCTTGCCTTGCCATGTCCAGGCGATCCCGCCGCCAAATCCGGGCGACCCTGGCAGGTCGAGTTCGGCGATCTTCTTGCGGACATCGAGATTGACGACCTGGCCCTTGCCGGAGGCTCCGCTGGCGCCGATCAATTCGCCTTGCTCCTGGCCGAGAAAAAAATCCGTCAGCGGTTCGGCCAGCGTAGTGCGGCGCGGGTTCAGGTATCCGGGGATGAATGCGCCTTCCCGATAGCGAAAGTCGTGGATCATCCCGACCGGCACCTCCTCCGCCAACGGGTTGTAGCTGATCTCCCATAACTCCGCCACGTCCTGCAACGCCGCGACAAAACTCCGCCTCGACGGACTATCGACCACCGCCAAAATGCGCGAACCGGACTTACCATCGCGGTCCTTGACGGCATGTACCTTGAGCGGATTCAAGTCCGCATCCAGCAGCACCAGCGTGTGTGGCCGGCCATTGCCGGCGGCCAGTATCTTGCCATCGCCGGAAATGGCCAGGCCTTGCGTTTCCAGGCCAGCGCGGATCTCGGTGACCACCTTGAGATTCCACAGGTCAAACTTGCTGATCCAGCCATCGCGGGCGGCGAGATACAGGTAGCGTCCGTCCGGCGAGAATCGCGGCTCGGCCAGCAGCGCATCGCGGCTGCGGAAGCGATGCACCGGCTCGAATTTTTCCCCGTCGAGGATCGTGACGTGATGATCGCCCGCCTCAATGACGATGAAGATGTTCATCATGTCGACGCCGTTGAAGACGGCGAGCGGCTGGTTCGGCAGCGTTCCCGGCGCATGGAGGACAACTCGGGAGGCGCGGAGTGCCGATTCTGAAAAGTCTGCGGCGACTGTTGCGGATGTCTGCGAACTAGCCAATCCGGGCAGCGCCATCTCAAGAACGGCGAGGGCCAGAAGGCCGACGGCGCGATTCCACAATTGCCTCAACGCAATGCTCCACAAACTGAATTTACGGCCATTCTAATTCATCGCTGCAAAACTTCGATGCGGCGAGTCAACATTGTCCGCATCGGGCGCAGCGATACCGGCCTGTTGCCATGCATGCTGCCATTCACGCACCCGAAAGCGGCGCCGTTCTAGCGAATCGGGCCGGGAATGCCGGCGGTTACTGGTTGCCGAATCGGCGATAGGCGCCGGCCATCTCTTTCAGGCTGTTGGTGACGCCGGTGATTCCTGGCACGGTAGCGGCGATGATCGCGGCCTGTTTGCGCGCCTCGTCGGTCTCGACAATGCCGCTCAGCGTGGCCTGGCCGCCCGAGACTTCAATCGTGATATTCAGTTTTCGCGTGGGTTCGTCGGCGCGCAGCGCGCCGCGGATACCGGCGGCCAGCGCAAGGTCCTGCAACTTTTGCTGAGAGGCCGGGGTTTCGGCAAAACGCGGGCTATTGATCATTTGCATCACCTGACTGGCGCAGTCTTCCACGGAAGCGCGATCGGTATTCAGCACCAGGTCATAGTGTTCGGCATCCGTCCAGTTGACATCGAAGTGCCGGCGGGTAATGGCCGCGATCGCTTCGTCGGACAGCCGAATTTCCTTTTCGACCGTTGCCTGGTCGGTGGTATTGAGCCTCTCCATCATGCGCTTCACACGCAGGTCGAACGTTGCGCAAACGCGCACCCGAACCACGTGTGGAATCGGCGACAGCAGGTGATTGGCGCCCCAGCCACGAATCACGCCAACCTCGCCCTTGGCCGCGAGCTTCAATATCTCGTCCGCCGTGAATATCGACAGGCTCGTCTGGTCGGTGGTCATTTTCTCGAATACTCCGGCCTTGCCTTCGAGGAATCGCACCACGTGCGTTTTGCGCAGGCGCATCTTGTTGGCGAGTTCGTCGACGATCTCATGATGAATGACCTTTTTCCCCAACTGCAAGCCAACCAGCGCGGCTACGTCCTTGCCGAGCGAACCCATTTCACGCGGTATGGTGATAAGTGGCATGTCGTTTCTCCGTCTTCTTGGATGAGGTTTGCGCCGTGCGGGGCAATTGCGCCTGTATTGTGAGCTGGAACTCTATCGGGCGTCTGTCGATGCGCCCTTAACCCGGTTCAATATTATTCCTCTGACAAGAGTGCCCAAACTGTGGTCTGGCGTCAAACGCTTTGTGTGCAGCAAGCAGCGGTCTCGACTAAACTACCACTTTCGCCATCACTGGCGCCCCTTTCACCACCTGGACCGAGGTAAAAAATGTCATTCCACCGCCGTATGTCGAAGTTGTCTTTCGTGATCGCCGCCGCTACGCTGGCGTTTGCGTCAAATGTCATTGCCGCGGAGCCGGTATCCCTCGAAAAGATCATGGCCGGCGACCATCGCAGCGACGTGAATCGCGCGCGCGACGTGTATCGCCACCCCCAGGAGACGTTGGCGTTCTTTGGCGTGAAAGCGGATTCGACCGTCGTGGAAGTTTTTCCAGGCGGCGGCTGGTACACGGAACTGCTGGCGCCGTATCTGCGCGAAAGCGGGCGCTACGTGGCGGCCTTCCCGGCGCAAGCCACGCGCGGCTTGAAGAATTTTCAGGACAAGCTCGCCGCCAAGCCGGCGCTGTACGACAAGGTGAAGATCATGCCACTCGGCGTGCCGGCCGCGCTGGATATTCGTCCCGAGGGCGGCGCCGATTTCGTGCTGACGTTTCGCAATGTTCACAATTGGGTGGATGACGACAACGTCGACGCCTTCATGAAGAGCTTCTTCGACGCATTGAAACCGGGCGGCGTGCTCGGCGTGGTCGAGCATCGCGCCAAGCCGGGCTCGAAGGTGAAGCAGTCGATCGAAACCGGTTACACGACGGAGGACTACGTGATCAAACACGCGCTGATGGCCGGATTCAAGCTTGACGCGAAGAGCGAGATCAACGCCAATCCGAAGGACACCAAGGATTACAGGAAGGGCGTGTGGACCCTGCCGCCGGTACTGACCGAGGGCGAAGTCGATCGCGCCAAATACCTTGCCATCGGCGAATCGGACCGCATGACGCTGCGCTTCACCAAGCCGGCGAAATAAACGTTTCGTCGCCCGCGGGGGGCGCCTGCCACAGGCGGGAATCCATTCTTGTTCAAGTGCTGGTTTGACTGAAAGCTGGATTCCCGCCGATGCGGGAAAGACCGTTTTATTGGAAGTTCCCTATAGTAGCGCCTCGTCGCGATACATCAGGTGCAATGCGCCGTTGGCCGCGTGAATGCGTTCGTTGCCGATCATCAGTGCGGCCGAGTGCGCGTCGCGCAGGTTGCGGGCCACGCTGTAAGGCGAATCATTGCGGTAGCCGGTGGTTCCGGTGATTCTCAAGGCCTTGGTGCAGATGTCGGCCACCAGTTCCGAGGCGCTGAGTTTCAGGTGATTCAGCTGGATGGCGAACGACGCTGACGAAAGTTCCTCGAGTCCGCCATCCGGCCGGGCGATGACTTCGTCGTAATGGCGGGCGCGCTCGCGAACGTGCACCCGCATCAGTTGCAGCAGGGTGGACACTTCGCTCAGCCGAGCGGCCGTCGGCGGCGTGGCCGCCATCTTGCGGCCGGTCTCGCGCACGAACGCGCGGGCGCGCGCCACCGCATCGGTGGCGATACCGAGCCAGCCCGAGCCCCAGAGGATGTGCGCCCACGGCACCATGGTGTGGGCATTGATTTCGCTGAACGGCGCCGACACGATCTGTTCCACGCCGAAGCGTGCGCCGACGATGTATCCGGGGCTGCAGGTGCCTCGCATGCCCATTGCGTCCCAGGTGCTGATGATCTGCATCTCGCATTGCGTTTTCCGCACCAGCACCAGCGCCTGGTCGCTCGCCGCCGCCTGGGCGTTGCGACGCACGGTGATCAGCAGATCGTCGGCCGCCTCGCCATACGAGACGACGGTGCCTTCCTTGCGGATTTTGCAGACATTGCCGTCCTGCTCGATGGGACAGATGCTGGTGCGCACCGAGCCGCCGACACCGGCCTCGGAGGTCACACTGGCGATCAGCCGCTGTTCGCGCACCAGTTCGTCGAGGTAGTACTGGAAGAACGGCGTATTGCCGTGGCGCACCACGCAGGCGACCTGGATCTGGTGCATCGCGAACACCATCGCCGCCGAGGCGCAACGCTGGCCCAGCGCCTCGCACATGAGGCCCAGCTCCACCACGCTGGCGCCCATGCCGCCGCAGTTTGCCGGCACGTAGGCCGACAGGAGTTTTTCAGCTTTCAGCGCGTTGATTGCCTCTGCCGGAAAGCGCGCCTCGCGGTCGACCGACTGCGCGGCCGGTCCGGCGACGTCGATGGCAATGCGGCGCACGGTGTCGATGCGTTTCAGTGCGTCGGCCGACAGGCCGGGATGCGAATACTCGCTTGGTGTGGTCATGGTGGGGGTTGCCGTCCGCAAGGGGTGGAAAGGGAATCCTCCGGAAAGGTAGCGCATCGGCGCCTTGTCGGTTTGACCCATGTCAACCTGCGGCGCCGGTTTGCGCAAACGCAAAAACCCGCCACGCTTGCCAGTGTACGATGGGTTCAAATCAGGCGTCGCGGGCGTCGGGCAGTCCTCTCGCGTCGAACCGGTCCACCCACCATTCCGCCGAAATTCACCCGTTGCCACAGTGAACCGAACCATGACCGACTGGCACCTGCACGACGTCGAATCCGTGGTGCGCCATCACGATGTCGATCCGCAACATGGCCTGCATGAGGAGGAGGCCATCCGCCGCGCCCGGCAACATGGCCCCAACGCCATCGAGAGCAAGGGGAGCCGCAGCGTCGTCGAATTGCTGATCGAGCAACTCAAGGACTTCATGGTCCTGGTGCTGATTGGGGCCGCAGTGATATCCGGCCTGATCGGCGATGTTGTCGATACGCTGGTGATACTCGCCATCGTGCTATTGAATACGGCAATCGGTTTTGCGCAGAGCTTTCGCGCCGACCGCGCAATGGCGGCGCTGAAGCGGCTGGCCACGGCGCATGCCACGGTGTTGCGCGGTGGCACGACAAAATCAATTGCCGCCACCGAACTGGTCCCCGGTGACATCGTGCTGCTTGAATCCGGCAACCAGATCCCGGCCGACTTGCGCCTGATCCAGATCGCAAAGCTCAAGGTGGACGAATCGGCCTTGACCGGGGAATCGGTCACAGTGGAGAAGCACACCTCTGCGCTGACAGTCGCCGCGAGTTCGCTGGGTGACCGGCTGAACATGGCCTTCAAGGGCACCACGGCCACTCATGGACGCGGCTGTGGTCTGGTGGTTGCCACCGGCATGACCACCGAACTGGGAAAGGTGGCCGGCTTTCTCGACCAGGATTCGGATCGCAGCACGCCGCTGCAGCAGCGCCTGGCGAGACTCGGCAAGCGTCTCTCTCTGGCGGTCATCGCGATCTGCATCGTGATCTTCCTGGTGGGCGTGTTGCGCGGCGAGCCGCCGCTATTGATGATCCTCACGGCATTGAGCCTGGCCGTCGCGGCGATCCCCGAAGCGCTGCCGGCGGTCGTGACGGTGCTGCTGGCGCTCGGCGCGCGGCGGATGGTCTTGCAGAATGTCCTGATCCGTCGCCTGCCTTCGGTCGAGACGCTGGGATCGGTCACCGTCATCTGTTCAGACAAGACCGGCACGCTGACCCAGAACCGGATGCACGCGGAGCTGATGCGCATCGACGGCAAGTCGATCGCGCTCGGCGGCCCGTTGCCGGTGGTCACGCCGGATGCGCTCGGCGCGGAGGTTTTGCGAGCGGCGGCACTGTGCAACGATGCCCGGCACAACCAAGCGGCCACTGGCAGCGACGATGACCACTGGCAGGGTGATCCGACGGAGACTGCACTCGCGCAAGCCGCGCTGATCCATGGCCTCGACAAGTCGGAACTGGAACGCCTGCATGAGCGGGTCGAGGAAATATCCTTCGATTCCGAAACCAAGCGCATGACCACGGTGCACCGCACGCAGGCAGGGTTTGTCGCCTACACCAAGGGCGCACCGGAATCGGTGGTACCGCATTGCAAGTCACAGTGGCAGGACGGCGGTGAGCAGCCATTGCAGCACGCCGCGATTCTCGAAACGGCCAATGAAATGGCCGCCGCGGGATTGCGCGTCCTCGCCTTTGCGCGCCGCAGCCTGGCGCGCCTGCCCGAGGCGAGCGAGCAACAGGTGCTGGCCGCGGAGATGAGTTTCCTCGGCCTGATCGGCCTGATCGATCCGCCGCGTGCCGAGGCCATGGACGCGGTGCGCGACTGCAAATCCGCGGGCATCACGCCGGTGATGATCACCGGCGATCATCCGGCGACGGCATTGGCGATCGCCAAACGCCTCGGCATTGTCGGCGAGCATCATGCGTCGGTGGTGACCGGTGCCGCGCTGGCGGCGATGGACGATGAAACGTTTCGCCGGCAAGTCGATGACATCCGTGTCTATGCGCGGGCCGATCCCGCGCAAAAGATCCGCATCGTCGAAGCCCTGCAGGCGCGTGGCGAGTTTGTGGCAATGACTGGTGATGGCGTGAACGACGCGCCGGCGCTCAAGCGTGCCGACATCGGTGTTGCCATGGGCAAGAGCGGCACTGATGTGGCGCGCGAGGCATCGAGCCTGGTGCTGCTGGACGATAATTTCGCCACCATCGTCGTCGCGGTGCGCGAAGGCCGGCGCATCTACGACAATATCCGCAAGTTTGTGCGTTATGCCCTGACCGGGAATTCCGGCGAAATCTGGGTTATCTTCCTTGCGCCATTCCTCGGGCTGCCGATACCGCTGCTGCCGATCCATATCCTGTGGGTGAACCTGGTCACCGACGGCCTGCCCGGCCTGGCACTGGCGGCCGAGCCGGCCGAACGCGGCATCATGCAGCGTCCGCCCAGGCCACCGCGGGAGAGCCTGTTCGCCGGCATGCTGTTTCACATCTTCGGCATGGGACTGCTGATGGCGGGACTGTGCCTGCTGATCCAGGCCGGCTCGATTGTCAGCGGGCTTGCTCACTGGCAAACGATGGTGTTCACCACGCTGACCCTGTCACAGGTGGCGCATGTGATGTCCGTGCGCTCAGAAAGCGAATTCCTGTTTCGCATCGGCCTACGTTCAAACCTGCCGCTGCTCGGCGCGGTGTTGTTGACGCTGGTGCTGCAACTATTCATCATTTACGTGCCGATGCTCAACCTGATTTTTCACACCGAGCCCTTGAGCGCGGCGGAGCTGCTGGTTTGCTTCGGCGCGGCAGCGATGGTATTTGCGGTGGCGGAAGCGGGCAAATTATGGCGCGTAAAGTCGCAAGATCGCCATATCGACGCATAATCCCAACATGACCCACCCCGCCCGCGACACTGCCCCCGTCCTCAAACGCCTGCAGCAGAATGCCAAGCTGGCCGCCATCGTCATCATCATGGTGGCCTGCTACCTGGTGCTCAGCCCTTTCATACCGGCCATCCTGTTTGCGGCCGTGGTGTGTTCGGCAAGCTGGCCGCTCTATGCGGTAATGCGCAAGCGGCTCTGGAATAATTCGACACTGGCCGCGCTGGTCATGAGCCTGCTGCTGGTGGTGCTGGTCATCGGGCCCTCGCTGTTGCTGGCATTGAGCCTCTCCGACAACGTCTCCGCGCTGGCCGAGACCATCAAGACCACGCTGGAGGGTGGTCCGGTCCCGCCGCCCGATTGGCTGGCGGGTGTGCCGCTGGTTGGGGAAGTGGCGGCGCAATACTGGCGCGATACGGCGTCGTCCGGGGAAAACGTGGCCGCGCAGGCCAAGGGACTTCTGGAGCCGGCGCGGCGTTTTCTGGGGGCGTTCGGAAAGGCAGTCGGCCAGGGACTGTTGCAGATGGTGGTGGCCAGTTTCATCGGGTTCTTCTTTTATCGCGACGGCGAATTGCTGATGGCCGCGATCAGGAAGGCGCTCGACCGCCTCGCCGGCGAACTCGCCGGTGAATTGCTCGGCACGATCCAGCATACGGTGACCGGTGTCGTGCACGGCGTCTTCGGCACGGCACTCGCGCAGGCGGTGGTGGCGGTGGTGGGGTTCCTGATCGCCGGTGTTCCGGGCGCGCTACTGCTGGGCGTGGCTACTTTCTTCCTGTCGCTGGTACCGATCGGTCCGCCCATCGTCTGGGGCGGGGCCACGCTGTGGCTGCTGTACGAGGGGCAGGCTGGCTGGGCGGTATTCATGTTCCTGTGGGGCCTGCTGTTCATCAGCACCATCGACAATGTCGTCAAGCCTTACCTCATCAGCCGCTCCAGCAACCTGCCGTTGCTGCTGATTGTGCTCGGCGTGTTCGGCGGCGTGATCGCTTTTGGATTCATCGGCGTCTTCATCGGCCCGCCGGTGCTGGCGGTGGGCCTGACGCTGGTGCAGTTATGGATTGCGCGCTCGGGCGAGGGCGGCAACGAACCTGGAGACGCGCGGTAGACACCCCGGCTGCATCCACGAAGATTGCACCCGGCACCTTGCAGCCCGACTCCGGTTGGAGGTATTGTTCGGGCTATCGGCATCAGGTCGTTGGCGTGCCGTCCCAAGAACAAGAGCCTGGAGCATTCCCATGTCGTTGACAATCGTCGCAAACGGGAGGGGTAGCGGCAAGTCCGGCGCATCGCTGCGTTTTCCAAACGGGCATTGGATAGCAGGCCAAGCCAGTCCAGCTGAGCACGTCATTGCCGGGCGCAAGCCTTGAGCAGCGTGCTGCCAATGCGTCCCTCCCCGGCGCGTCTCGACGATGACGCCTGGGAGGACCTCCTCAACTACATCGAGGAGAAGCACGTCATCCCGATCATTGGCCCCGAACTGCTTAAAGTCGAAACTGATCGCGGACCGCGCCTGCTGTATGACTGGATCGCCGAAAAACTCGCCGCAAAACTCAATGTCGATACCGCGAATTTACCGTCCCCATATACGCTGAACGACGTCGTCTGCTGGCATCTTTCCACCCACGGCCGCCGCGAGGATACCTACACGCGCATGCGCACGATCCTGCGCGAAGCAACCTTTGCTCCGCCGCTGGCGCTGCGGCAGTTGGCGCAAATCACCGATTTCGACCTGTTCGTCAGCACCACCTTTGACGGCTACCTCGAACAGGCGATCAACGCCGAGCGTTTCAATGGCGCGCAATCGACCGAGGTCATCGGCTATTCGCCGAATCGGGTGGCCGATCTGGCGACCGAGCGCGAAAACTTCCAGCGCCCGGTCGTCTATCACCTGCTGGGCCGGGTCTCGGCCTCGCCAACGTATGTGATCTCCGACGAAGACACGCTCGAGTTCGTCTGCGCGCTGCAAAGCGAGCACCTCACGCCGGAAAAACTGTTCCACGAGCTGGAGTACAGCCATCTGCTGCTGATTGGCAGTAACTTTTCCAACTGGCTGGTGCGCCTGTTCCTGCGCATGGCCAAGCGGCGGCGCCTATCAGACCCGCGCGACGTGGGCGAGGTTCTGG
>JANNGY010000602.1:0-11358 GCA_031404095.1 Betaproteobacteria bacterium
GTCGGCGCCGCAGCGGACGAGCTGCCGCTCCTCTGGCCCAGCAGCGGCACAGCCGGGCCCGTCGCTCTTGTTCGTGCCGACCTGGGCAGGGGTCGCGTTCGTGACCCTGCGCTAGAGTCGCCGTGTCGTGCCACGGGTGGTGGCGCAAAACACCCGCGACGATCGAGGCCATGCCGATGAAGCGCAACTGGCCATCCTTGAAATCAATGACACGCCGAAACGTCTCACGCCAGGCGCGAGGCGCCAACAGCGGCAGCAAACCCTCGAAAATCAGCATCAAAGCCAACCCGGCGAGCAGAATGTCGGTCACAAGTAGCCGCTTTATTGAATGGAAACCACAACGAAAAACGGCGCGCCCAAATTTGGGACGCGCCGTTGACGAATTATACGCAAGTAGTCAGCTTCGCGCTCGACTTCGTCTACTTACCGCCTTTGTTTGGATTGCGGAGATACTTGAAGAAATCCGAGCTCGGCTCCAGCACCATGACATCGCTTTTGTTGCGGAAGCTGTTGCGATAGGCTTCCATGCTGCGATAGAACGAGTAGAACTCGGGGTTTTTGGTGAAGGCCGCCGCGTAAATTCTTGCCGCGCCGGCGTCGCCCTCGCCCTTGATTTTCTGCGCCTCGCGATAGGCTTCGGCGAGCGTGATCTCACGCTGGCGTTCTGCGTCGGCGCGGATTTTTTCGGCTTCGCCCGAACCGGTCGAGCGCAGTTCGTTGGCCACGCGTTTACGTTCGGAATCCATGCGCCGATAGATATCCGCGCTGATTTCCGGCACCAGATCGACACGCTTCAACCGCACATCCAGAACTTCTATGCCGATGCTGCGCGCATCCTTGTCGGTCTTGGCGCGCAAGCTTTCCATGATCTTGTCGCGCTCACCTGAAATGACTTCCGCCAGCGTCCGCTTGCTGAACTCATCGCGCAAATCGTTGTTGACGGATTGCGAGAGACGGATTTCAGCCTTGGAAAGATCACCGCCGGTTGAGACGAAAAACTGCTTGACGTCGATGATTCGATATTTGACGAATGAATCCACCAGGACGTTGTTCTTTTCCGTTGTCTGGATTCTTTCCGCATCCTTGGTATCGAGCGTCTGGATGCGCGTGTCGTAGACGCGGATATTCTCTATCAGCGGCAGCTTGAAATACAGTCCCGGATCGGTCTGTATCGCGACAACCTCGCCAAGCCGGAAGCGAATGGCCGCCTGCCGCTGGTCGACCGTGTAAGCGGTGAAGACCAGTGTCAATAACAACAGCAGGCCGATGATAATTATGGCTGGGATGTTCTTTTTCATGTTTGGATTTCCGCTACGGACGGGTGCGAAGATCGCGGCGCGCTTCGATGGGAGGCACAACCGTCTCTGCAGCGGCAGCCGGCCGGGGCGAGCTTTCAACCGGCACGGATGCCGGCGCGCCCTGACCGGTTGAGGACTGTATCAGTTTATCAAGCGGCAAATAGAGCAGGCTATTGCCGCCCTTCTGGTCGACAACGACCTTGCTGGTGCTTTGCAGGACCTGCTGCATCATGTCCAGGTAGAGGCGTTCCCGTGTCACGCCCGGCGCTTTTTCATATTCCGACAGTACTTGTGTGAACCGCGACGCATCGCCCTGTGCGCTGGCAATGACCCGTTGCTTGTGGCCATTGGCTTCTTCCATCAGGCGCGCGGCGGTGCCTTTTGCCTTGGGCAGGATGTCGTTGGCGTAGGCTTCGCCCTCATTCTTCAACCGCTCACGATCCTGTTTGGCGCGCACGGCGTCGTCAAAACTCGCTTGCACCTGTTCGGGCGGTTGGGCGTTCTGCAAATTGACGATCGAAATAAGAATACCGGTCTTGTAACGGTCAAGAATCTGTTGCATCAAGACCTTGGCGCGGGCGGCAATGTCGCCACGCCCTTCGTAAAGGACGAAATCCATTTTGCTCTTGCCGACAATCTCCCGCATCGCCGTTTCGCCGACCTGGCGTACCGCTTCGTCCGGGGCGCGGTTGTTGAACAAATATTCTTCCGGCGACTTCAACGTGTACTGGACCGCGAACTGGACATCAACAATGTTCTGATCCTCGGTCATCATCAACGACTCTTCGCGCACCTTGGTTTTCTGATTGTTGCGATGGCCAATTTCAACCGCCTGCACCTGGCTCACGTTCACCACTTCGGCGCTCTCGAACGGATAGGGCCAGTGCCAGCGTGGTCCCGGCTGGGTGGTCTGGACGTATCGTCCCAACCGCAGTTCCACCCCTCGCTTGCCCTCTTCGACGATATAAAAGCCGCTCGCCAGCCAAACCGAAAGTGCCAATCCCGCCGCCAGCGCGAAACTGCTGCCCATCATTGCTGCGGACGGTCCACCGGAACCGCCTGGGCTTCCACCCGGGTTGCTATTGCCTTTGGCGCCGAATAAATTACCCAGTTTCTGGTTGAATTTGCGGAGGATCTCATCGAGATCCGGCGGTCCGTCATTACTGCCGCCGCGTTTGCCCCACTGTGGATCCTCGGCCATTTCCGATACGCCCGCTTTGTGTCGCAGGCGATACTTCGCCAAATAAAAGGGATAGGCCAGGAGAGCCATAAAAAGCGCCGTTCCAGTCAACAAGACATTTCGATCAAATGACCGCATTCATTTCACTCCGGATGTCAATTACTCGGGACTTCAAGACGTCATTTCCGCTCTCCCGCTCACCGAACTGGCCGACAGGCGGAAAAGACTGATCATTAGATAAATTGTGCATAACCGCGATCGCGACGGTCTCGCCAAGTTGGCCGAGTGCCGTGAAATGGCCGGTCTCGATCGCATGTTCCTTGATGGATTCGCGCACCAGGTCAATGCCGATTCCGGCCAGCGCACTCAGCCGCAACTCGGCAATTTTACCATCTTCATTGCGCAGCAAAGCCGCGACCGGGATGTCGTCAAGCCTGTCGATCTTGTTGAGTACGATGACTTGCGGAATGGACATGGCGCCGATCTCGGCGAGCACCAGATTGACATCTTCAATCTGCTGTTCGCGCATGGGACTCGCCGCATCGACCACATGCAGCAGGAGGTCCGCTTCCATCGCTTCCGTCAATGTCGCATGAAATGCCGCCACCAATCCATGTGGCAGGTCGCGAATGAAACCAACCGTATCGGACACGGCGACATGAATACCGGGCTGGATATAGAGCTTGCGGGTAGTCGTATCGAGTGTTGCGAACAGTTTGTCAGCAACGTAGGCCGTTGAACGCGTCAGGCGATTGAACAACGTTGATTTACCGGCATTGGTGTAACCGACTATTCCCACGTTGAACACCCCGGCCCGCCGCCTTCCGGTACGTTGGACATTGCGCTGCCGTTCAAGTTTCTTGAGCTTCTCCTTGAGGCGCTTGATGCGTTCACCGACCAGGCGGCGATCAATTTCAAGCTGAGTTTCGCCCGGTCCCCCGCGCACGCCAATACCGCCGCGCTGCCGCTCGAGGTGGGTCCAACCCTTCACCAGTCGCGTCATCAAGTGTTGCATCTGGGCCAACTCCACCTGAAGTTTTCCTTCCGCACTGCGGGCTCGCTGGCCAAATATGTCAAGTATCAGATCGGTACGGTCAATGACCCTCACGCCGACGGCCTTTTCCACATTGCGGATCTGGATCGGTGAAAGCTGGTGATTGAACACCACCAGATTGGCATCATGCGCGACCACGGCCGCCGCAATTTCCTCGACTTTTCCACTGCCGGCAAACGTGGCCACATCCGGACGCGCGCGCCTGCCGGTGATGGTCTGGGCGACGGCAGCGCCCGCACTGATGACGAGTTCAACCGCTTCGGCAAGACGTTCGTCGAACAGCGAGTCATTGATGTCGAGGCCCACCACGATTGCCTGGCTGCGCAATGGCTGGTTCGAGGAATGTTGTGGTTTCATGAGAGTTAGCCGCGCGATCACCGCCTGCAGAGGCATCCGCAGGGCGTTGACTGCCAGCTTTTAAACATGGGGGTTGCCTGCAAATTCACAAGGCAGACGCCCAATACTCGGGCCACTCGAGCGTCGCGCGACGTGACGAGATCAACCTTCGCCGGGCGCCTCAAAGGGAATCGTGACAGCGCGCGCCGGAACCACCGTTGAAATGGCGTGCTTGTACACCATTTGCGTGACGGTATTCTTAAGCAGCACCACATACTGATCAAATGATTCGATCTGGCCTTGGAGCTTGATGCCGTTCACGAGGTAAATCGAAACGGGGACGTGTTCCTTGCGCAAAATGTTCAGGAACGGGTCTTGTAGTAATTGCCCTTTGCCACTCATATTTTTGTTCTCCAGTTGCTTCGTGACCGTCGGCGTCGAACCCGGGAGGCCAACTTATCGGTCGTAATAGGTGTCCGAAAAACTACTTTATCGCAAACCCGCCATTGCGCCAAGGTTTACTTTAGGACAGACAGGTCAATATCGTCCGGGTTCCGTGAGTTGCCCGTAAAGATGTACTTTTTTGCGGCAAACGCGGCCGATTCGCTGCTTTTCCGCCGAAATTCGCCAATCGGGCTAGCTGAACATCTTCTTGGAGCGAATTCTGCCCCGGCGCCGCTGATTTTCCTGGCTGGCGGTCAGTTTTTGCGGCTTCTTGTCCGCATAGGGATTGGCGGCCTGTTTCAAGTCAACGCGCAACGGCGTGCCCTTCAGCTTGAAAGCGTCGCGAAACGCACTCTCAAGATAGCGCTTGTAGCTGTCGGCAAGATTCGCCAACCCGGTTCCATGCACGATCACCACCGGTGGATTGTGGCCACCCTGGTGCGCATAGCGCAGTTTGGGGCGATTCAGGCCGTTCATTGGCGGTTGATGCGCGGCGGTGGCTGCCATCAGCGCGCGCGTGAGCTTTGGCGTCGACAGTTTGGCCATCGCGGCGGCAAAGGCCTGGTCGATAGAACCGAACATGGGCATGACACCCATACCGTCTTTCGCCGAAATCAGGTGAAAATTGGCGAATTTCAGGAAGTGCAGCTTGCGGTCATACTCGGACTTCGTGCGTTCGCGGGTGTAGTCATCGAGGTTGTCCCACTTGTTGATGGCCACCACCAGTGCGCGACCGGATTCCAGAATGAAGCCGGCAATGTGCGCATCCTGATCGGCGATTTCCTGCCGGGCATCGAGCAGCAACAGCACAACATTGGCATCTTCGATCGCCTGCAAAGTCTTGATGACGGAAAATTTTTCGACCGCCTCGAATACCTTGCCCTGGCGCCGGATCCCGGCCGTGTCGATGATGGTGTATTGCTTGCCGTTCTTGGTAAACGGAATGTATATCGAGTCGCGAGTCGTACCTGGCTGGTCAAAGGCGATCACGCGATCTTCACCCAGCATGCGATTGACCAATGTGGATTTGCCGACGTTGGGGCGCCCGACCACTGCAATCTTGGGGTGGTCAGGCTCGGACTCATCGACCGCGTCCGGAAAATGGGCAAGCACATCTTCGATAAGTTGACGTACACCCTCGCCGTGTGCGGCAGAAATCGCAACAGGATTTCCCAACCCCAACTCATGAAACTCGGCCGACACGACATCTTCGGCCATGCCCTCGGCCTTATTCACGGCCACCGTGAGAGGAATACCTCTGGACCGGGTGTCTTTGCGCAGGCGCTCTCCGATGATCTTGTCTTGCGGGGTCAGCCCCTGGCGGCCATCGGTCACGAAGATGATGGCGTCGGCCTCGGCAATGGCCTGCAAGGTCTGCTTGGCCATTTCATGCATGATTCCTTCGGTAACGACCGGCTCGAAGCCGCCGGTATCGACAACCAGGTAGGGCTTGGAGCCGCCACGCCCGTGGCCATAGTGCCGGTCACGGGTCAGGCCCGGCAGGTCGGCAACGATCGCATCGCGCGTCTTGGTGAGGCGATTAAACAACATGGATTTGCCGACGTTGGGACGACCGACGATAACGATGGTGGGTTTCACTGGGCCGGTCCGTGGCTGAATCTGCTAGTTCACGGCGATGGCAAACACACCGCCTTTTTCAGTTTGCGCGATCACGCGCTCGCCGTTTGCGGAGAGGGATATCACGCGGGTGCCGTCGGTTGGCACGCGCCCGGTCAATTCACCTTTGTCAGGAGAAATGACATGGACGAATCCGTCCCGGTCACCCGTCAGGATACTGCCCTTGACGACAATCGGTGTGCCCGGATCGCGCAGTTGAAGTTTTTCCAATTTCCAGACAGTCGCGCCATTGACCTTGTCGAGCGCAAATACGTTACCCGCGATATCGGCGACATAAACATGTTTCGCATCGATCGCCACACCATCGGCACTGGAAATTTCGCGCGACCAGAGCACATTGCCATTGAGGGTCTCCACGCAACCGGTACGTCCCTGATAGACAGCCGCACAGATGCGCGTGTCATCAAGCACCGGCAGGCCGGAGACATCGGCGATACGCTCCAACTCTGTCGCGCCGCGAGCAAGTGAAATGGTGGCTTCCCAGATTGGCTTGCCACTATCGAGCTCGAGGGCAATGACCTTGCCGCCCGGGTAGCCCGCATAAATGACACCGCGGTTGACAAGCACGCTTGCGTTGGTGCGCAGCGTGAGCGCCGGCGCGGCGCGCTGAAACACCCATTTGCGCTTGCCATCGATCCGGTTCAACGCGACGATGCGCCCGTCAGCCGTACGGACGATCACATTCCCGGACGCAACCGTCGGCGGCGCCAGCACCTCGCCGGAAACCGACGACTTCCAAAGCGAGCGTCCTGCAGAATCAAGCGCGACAACATCGCCTTTTCCCGAACCAACGACTACCGTATCGTCGTTTACGCCGACGCCACCGGTCAGCGGCATTTTGGCGTCAATGACCGTGACTATCCGCCCGCCCTCTTCGGAAAGCGCGTAGATGCTGCCATCCCGGCCAGCCGCATAAACCAGCTTGTTGCTGAATCCGGGGACAAACAAATAACCAGCGGATTTCCCGACGCTCGCCGACCAGACGATTGATGCGGGATTGACACCGGAAACCGGCACGAGCTCGGCAGGTTTCTTGGCGCTGCCGCCCCATCCCAAATAGGCACAACCGGAGAGTGCGGCTGCGCCCGCCAGCATCGCCATCAAGCCGGCTCTCTTTGCGGCACAACGCACGGCGGATAACTCATTCAAATTCACTGTTTGCTTCCCTTGCCGTTTTTGGCTTCCGCGTTCGGTTCCACCGGTTTCGGCGGGCTGCCGCCGTAGGCGTCCAGTTTTGCCTGCGAAATAGCCTTCAGCGGGCTGCGGTCGGCCGCTTTCTCCACCGCGGTCTGGTAGGCCGCCCTGGCCTCATCTCTCCTACCCTGTGCCGCCTTGATGTCGCCGCGTAAATCCGCCACCATCGAGGCGAAACCCTCGTCTTTCACCTGATCGAGCACTTTCAGTGCGTCATCGTATTTTTTGTCATCGAGCAGCACCGCTGCCAGTCGCACCCGCGCGATGGGCTTGTAGGTATCGCGGCCCTTGTCCACCACCCACTGCAAGTGGTTCTTTGCCGAGGCCAGATCGCCGGCGTCGAACGCCGCTTTTGCCGCAAGCAATTTCGCGTCCGTCGCCTGGAAGGTACGCGGAAATGCATCCGCCATCGCCGTCGCGGCCTCGGAGAGTTTCTTGGTGTCCTTGCTGGCGGAAACTTCCTGCGCGGTCTTTTCCACGCTCTTGAACAGGACTTCGGCATCGGCATGCTGACTGGTCTCGTAATAGCGCCAAGCCTGCGTCGCGCCGACGCCAATCACAAAAGCGCCAACGCCGGCATAGACCCAGTTGCCCCACTTGTCCCACCAGTCTTTGAGCGCATCGATGCGCTCCTGTTCTTCCAAATCATAAGCTGCCATGAATATCTGTCCCGTCTCTTTTTACTTAATCAATGATCAATTCGAATCGTCCGCTCGGGTAAACCATTTCAGGCTGTCGCCCCATCCCACAACTTGCCGACCGCTTCGTCGACGCTCAGCATCGCTTGCCCGCCCGCATTGCGCAGTGGCTTGAGACTGATTTTCCCCGACGCAGCCTCATCCGCGCCAAGAATGATAGCAAAGCGGGCCGCGCTGGCATCGGCTTTCTTCATCTGCGATTTGAAACTCGCGGTCTTGCCATCCGCCGTACCGTGTAATGCAATGGCGAGGCCATGGTCGCGCAGTTTCTCGGCTGCCTGAAATGCCTGTTGTTCGAGGCCCTCGGCATATACCAGGTATGCGTCAAGCGTCTCGCGCATCGGCGGCAGACTCTCCGATAACAACATCATGACGCGCTCCACGCCGAAGCCGAATCCACAGGATGGGTACGGCTTTCCGCCCAGTTGATCCATCAGTCCATCATAGCGACCGCCGCCCGCAATGGTCAGTTCCCAGTCTCCACCCTTGCTGCCTTTGGCGACAAATTCAAAAACCGTACGGTTGTAATAATCAAAGCCGCGCACCAGGCGTGGATTCACGGTGTACGCGATTCCGGCAGCATCGAGACGCTGTCTCAGGCCTTCAAAGTGCAATTTCTCGGCATCGCCCAGATAGTCCATCAGCCTCGGCGCCGCATTCACCAGCGCCTGCATGGCAGGATTCTTGGTGTCAAGCGTACGAAGTGGGTTGGTATGCAGGCGCCGTCGGGCGTCCTCATCGAGTTGATCCCGATGTGCCTCAAAAAACGCGACCAGCGCATCCCGGTGCGCCGCGCGGGCGGTGACATCGCCGATTGAATTTATATGCAGCGCGACATCACTGAAACCAAGGCGAGTCCAGAGGCGCGATAACATCACAATTTGCTCGGCATCGACATCCGGACCAGCGAAGCCCATTGCTTCGACATCAAATTGGTAAAACTGCCGGTAACGACCTCTCTGTGGGCGTTCGTGACGAAACATCGGCCCCCAGGTCCAGATCCGCTTCGGACCTTCATAAAGAATGTTGTGCTCAATGGCGGCGCGCACCAGACCGGCCGTGGCCTCCGGACGAAGCGTCAGTTTTTCGCCGTTCATGCTGTCTTCGAAAGAATACATTTCCTTCTCGACAATGTCGGTCACTTCACCAATTGAGCGCACGAAAAGCGCCGTCGGCTCGACCACCGGCGCGCGCATCAGGCGATAGCCATATTGCTCGAACACTTCGCGCGTCGTGTCCTCGAGAAACTGCCATAGCGGCGCATCTTGCGGCAGTAGATCGTTCATGCCGCGAACGGCTTGCAGGGTTTTGCTCATGCGATGCGGATGGGGATTGCGGACCGGGGGGAGAAAACGACGTGTAGCGGAAAACACGCTATTTTACAGGGCTTTAGGGTATATCCGCTATCGGATTTGCATCTGCAGGCACGAAATGGCGGTGTATACGCAGCGCATCTCAGGCCCGAACATTCTGGGGAAATCCAGCATCGGCGCGGCTGTACAGCCCGTTTTCGCCTGCAGTGCACGCTGGTACTGGACGATTGCCCCTATTAGGCCCGCCAAGGCGGCAACGCAATATTCGGCACCCCCGCTCTTAGACGGCTATCTTGATCGGAATTTCCTTTTTTCGCGATGTCGCCTTGCGCGCCGCGCCCATTGCATAGTTCTTCTTCACATAATCTTCGACAAGCGCCTGGAATTCCTCGGCGATGCGGTCGCCCTTCAGGGTGACTGCCTTTTCGCCATCTATGAACACGGGCGCCACGGGCCGTTCACCCGATCCCGGCAATGAAATGCCGATGTCGGCCAGCTTGGATTCACCCGGACCGTTCACGACGCAACCCATCACGGCAACATGCATGTCTTCCACACCTGGAAACCGAGACTTCCAGAGAGGCATCTGCTCGCGCAGGTAGGACTGGATGTTTGCCGCGAGTTCCTGAAAATAGGTGCTGGTCGTTCGACCACAACCGGGGCAGGCGGCCACCATTGGCGTAAAAGAGCGAATCCCCATGGTCTGCAGGATTTCCTGTGCGACGATGACTTCCCTGGTGCGATCGCCGTTCGGCTCCGGGGTGAGGGAAATTCGAATCGTGTCGCCGATTCCTTCCTGCAGCAGCACCGACAACGCGGCGGTCGATGCAACGATACCCTTTGAACCCATGCCGGCTTCTGTAAGCCCCAGATGCAACGGATAGTCGCAGCGCAGAGCAAGATCCCGGTATACGGCGATCAAGTCCTGAACCGCGCTAACCTTGCAGGACAGAATTATCTTGTCGCCTGCCAATCCCAGTTCTTCGGCTTTGGCGGCGCTTTGCAACGCGGACACAATTAACGCCTCGCGCATGACCGCGTCCGCCGCCCGCGGCTTTGCAGCCCTGCCATTTTCGTCCATCATGCGCGCGATCAATTCCGGATCGAGCGAACCCCAATTCACGCCGATACGCACCGGTTTGTCGAACTTGATGGCGGCCTCGATCATCGCGCCGAATTGATCATCGCGCCTGCTGCCTTGGCCAACATTGCCAGGATTGATGCGCAACTTGGCCAACGCGGCGGCACATTCCGGTACTTCCGTCAGAAGCTTGTGGCCATTGAAATGAAAATCGCCAACCAGCGGCACATCGACGCCAATCGCATCCAGTCCCGCGCGGATCTTCGCTACTGCTCGAGCGGCCTCCATCGTATTGACGGTGATACGCACGACTTCTGAGCCCGCCCGGGCCAGGGCCGCCACCTGGGAAGTCGTCGCAGCGACATCCTCCGTATCGGTGTTGGTCATCGACTGAACCATTACCGGCGCGGCGCCACCGACGGCGACACTGCCAATCATGACTTGCCGCGACTTGCGACGAAGAATACGATCAAACATGGTAGTTTTCGCTGCTCTGCTGGAAGTGTATGGTCACGCGCCGCGGGCCGTTCGAATCGCCTTGCAAGACAGGCTACTTCACGACTATTCGCGCGACCGCGCCGCGCGTATGGGGCACAAGATCGAATTCCCGGCCATTAAACGCCATCCGGGTTGAAGATGCGTTGCCGATCACAACCGAGAACGGTGCGCGGCCCGTCACTTCTTCGGCGTCACCGGACTTGAATCGGCGCGAGAGAATGGTCTTTCCGGTGCTATCAACAATTTCCACCCATGATTCACCACTGAAGGTGAAGCCCAGGGCTGCACTGGCACCCTGAGCTGCCACCACGCTTGTCCGGGCAGCGACGACTTCTGCATCGCGGGCGATGCCCGGGACTACCGGTGCCTGAACCGGCTCAATTCGCACGGTACTGCTAGGGGCGGGCGGCGAAGCGGGCGTTTCCAGCGGCGGATTCTGCAATGCGGCGTCCCCGCTTACGGGTGACGCCGCCACTGGCGGGGAAGCCGGTTCCTGTGCGCCGGCCTGAGCGGAAACAGCGGTCTTTGGCATGGTAATCGATTGTGTCGAGACCGCCGTCGCGCGCCCGCCTTCATTGCGATTCGGGAACACGTATTCCCACCAATACCAGACGGCCGCCAACC
>JANNGY010000603.1:0-3958 GCA_031404095.1 Betaproteobacteria bacterium
CGGCTTCGGCCGCCCGGACATCGTCGGTCTCGCGCGCCAGCAAGTCTCGCATGTCGGAGCTGGTCTCCGATACACCGAGCAACCCCGACTCGTGGTTAACCATCTGCTCAAAGCGCTCGGTGGACATCTGCTCGCTCCGCGCGAGAAAAGCGATCAGCCCCGGATCAAGATCACCGGTCCGGGTGCTCATCATAAGACCCGCCGAGGGTGTGAACGCCATGGTCGTGTCCACGCTGCGTCCGTCATGCACGGCGGCCATGCTGGCACCGTTGCCCAGATGCGCAAGGATGACGCGCCCCTTCGCGGCCTTCGCACCCGCCACCCGTTCGAGTTCTTGCATCAGGTAGGCATACGACAACCCGTGGAAGCCGTAGCGTTGAACGCCAGTTGCTTCGTAGCGGCGCGGAATCGCAAGCAACCGGGCCACCCGTGGCATGGAGGAGTGAAACGCCGTGTCGAAACAAGCGATCTGCGGCACATTCGGAAACTTCGAGGCGAAGACCTCCAACAAAGAGATTGCGGACGGAAGGTGCTCGGGGACGAAGGATGTGATGCGCCGCAGTTCTACCAGCATCGCGTGGTCCACGCGCTGCGGGTCGCGATAGTGTGGGCCGCCGTGAACCACGCGATGACCAACCGCAGCGAAACCAGTCGCCGCAGTCGTTTCCGAGAGGCGCTCGAGTAGATAGTTCAAGCCGCTCACATGGTCGGGCGCCTGGATTCGCACATCTGCCGCCTGTTGGCGCGAAATGTGTTTCCACTTGAATGTCGAATGGGGCGACCCAAAGCGATCAATGTCTCCGCGCAGATCACGCTCGGCACCATTGCGTTTCAATCGATCGGTGTCGTGACCGGTCCGGCCAATGGCACGTTGTCGGCGTTTACCGGTACCGGCGTCACCTACACACCGAACCCCGGATTCGTCGGCGCCAACAGCTTCACCTTCCGCGGCGTGCGCACCACCCCGTCGAACCTGCTGGGCGATGCGCACACGGTGAACGTGACCGTCTCGCCGCCACCGTTGCCGGTCATCAACAGCGCCGCCACCGCCACCGGCACCAATGGCGTCGCGTTCACCTACCAGATCACCGCAACCAATGCACCGACCGGCTACGGTGCGATGAACCTGCCGGCCGGCCTTGGCGTCAACGCGATGACCGGGTTGATTTCCGGCACGCCGACGGTCGGCGGTTCGTTCAGCGTCACCATCAGTGCCACCAACCCAGGCGGCAGCGGCAGTGCGACGCTGATGCTCACGCTCAACCCGGGCGCGCAGACCATCACCTTCCCGGTGCAGACGCCGGCCACACGACCCTACAGTCCGCCTTCGACGAACACGTTTGCGATCCTTCCGCTCGCGACCTCGACATCCGGCCTTGCGGTCACCTACGTGACGAAAACGCCGGCGGTCTGCACCGTCAGCGGCACCACGGTGGCCATGCTGGCGGCCGGTACCTGCACCCTCGGCGCGAACCAGGCCGGTAACGCCAGTTACACCGTTGCCACGGAAGTGACGCGAAGTGTGACCATCACGCCCATCGTGCCGGGCGCACCCCTCATCGGCATGGCGACGCCGGGCAACAATCAGGCGACCATCGCGTTCACCGCGCCAACGAATACCGGGGGCACCGCGATCACGCTCTACACGGCGACTTGCACACCGAGCGGCGCCGGCACCAACACCGTTTCGCCCATTGTTGTCGGCGGCCTTGCCAACGGCACTTCCTACACCTGCTCGGTGAGGGCCACCAACAGCGTGGGCGCCGGGCCCGCATCCGGCACGGTAATGGTGACCCCCACGCCGACGCCGACGCCGCCCGCCATCACCAGCGCCAATGCGGCCACGTTTACCGTCAACGCGCCGGGATCGTTCTCGGTCACCGCGACCGGCACGCCCGCCTCGTTTACCTATTCCGTCACCGGCACCTTGCCGACCGGTGTCGGTTTCAGCACCGCCACCGGTGTTCTATCGGGCACGCCGACGCAGGCGGGCGCCTTCCCGCTCACCGTCGGCGTGAGCAACGGCGTGACGCCCAATGCCTCGCAGCCCTTCACCCTCAACGTGTCGAAGGCGAACCAGACCGTCACCTTCAGCAACCCCGGCACGAAGGCGTTCAGCGCGTCGGCCATTCCGTTGTCGGCGGTGTCGACTTCGTCATTGATCGTGACCTTCGTTTCCGACACGATGGGGGTCTGCACCGTGGCCGGCGCCAACGCCACGCTGGTGGGTGTCGGCACCTGCACGCTGCGCGCGCAGCAAGCGGGTAACGCCAACTTCAACGCGGCGGCGGATGTCACGCAGAGCTTCAGCGTGGTGCAGGGTAGCCAGGCGATCGCCTTTGGCGCGCAGACGAGTCCGCGCGCGTTCGTGGCCAGCGCCACGTTCATGCTCTCACCGGCCGCGTCGGCCTCCTCAACGCTCGCGGTCACTCACACGTCGCTCACCACGGGTGTCTGCACCCTCTCGGGCATCACGGTGACCATGGCGCGGGCCGGCATCTGCACCATCGCGGCGAATCAGGGCGGCAACGCCAATTTCAGTGCGGCCGCGCAGGTGACGCAATCGATCACGTTCACCGGCAGCGCGCCGGGCGCACCCACCATCGGCAGCGCGACCGGCGGCGATACCAGGATCACGGTTGCCTTCTCGCCGCCGGCCAGCGACGGCGGTTTCAGCATCGGCAGCTACACCGCGACGTGCGGCGGCGTGACCGCGAGCAGCACCGCTTCACCGATCACGGTGCCGGGACTCATCAACAACATGTCGTATTCATGTTCCGTGACGGCCACCAACAGCGTGAGCACCGGCCCGGCGTCGGGGTCGCTGATGGCGATACCCAATGCACTGCCGGGCGCTACCTTGTGGACGAACTCCTGTGCCGGTTGTCATGGCAATCCGCCGGTCGGTACGCGGTTAAACGTCGGGGGATCGTCGTCGGCGGTTCTCGACTATGTCCTTGCAAATCCAACCGGTTCAATGGGGGCGATGGTCACTGTCGTCAATGGATCATTGAACGCACAACAAAAAACCGACGTCGCCGCATACATTCGCGACTTCATCCCGACGGTGTCTGCGACTACACCCGCCAGTACTGCCGTGAACATAAATGTCGGAACACAGGTGTTCCTCAATACCGCGTCGGCGGCGCTGACTTCGTTGCAGCAAGTATTGGCCCCGGCCAACGGCTTGCTGTCGGCGTTCACCGGCACCACGGTGACCTACACGCCAAATCCGGGCTTCACCGGCACGGATACATTTACTTATCGCGCGACACAGGCCTCGCTCAATACCGATATCCGCACGGTGAGTGTGACAGTGACACAGGCAGCACCGGTGATTACCAGTGCGCTGACGGCAAGCGGCACGGTGGGCCAGCCATTCAGCTATCAGGTCGCGGCGACCAATGCGCCTACCGCATATGGCGCGCCCGGGTTGCCATCGCTACTCACGGTCAATCCGGGAACGGGCCAGATATCCGGTACACCGAGTGCGGGCGGCACCACGATGGTGACGATCTCTGCGAGCAATGCAAGTGGAACCGGTAATGCCACACTGGCCATCACCATCAATCTCATTCCGCAGACCATCACCTTCGGCGCACAAGTCACGCCGCGAACGTATGTGCAAAACGGCGTCGTGATGATTTCGCCGGTGGCGACCGGCGGCGCCTCGGGCAACGCCATCGTCTACAGTTCCACCACGCCAACCGTCTGTTCGGTCGGCGGCCCTACCTTCACCAAGATTAAGGCCGGCATCTGTACCATTGCCGCCAACCAGGCCGGTAACGCGACCTACGCCGCGGCGCCACCGGTCACGCAGAGTGTGGCGATCACCGGCATCGCGCCGGCGGCACCGACCAGCGGCGCCGCCCAGGCCGGTAATACCCAAGCGACGGTCAACTTCACGCCACCGACCAACACCGGCGGCCTGCCAATCACGAGCTACACCGTCAACTGC
>JANNGY010000604.1:0-5479 GCA_031404095.1 Betaproteobacteria bacterium
GGAACGCGCCATAGATGGTGAACAAAATTATCAGCGTTGCCGAGACATCTACAGCCACACCGAAAATGCCCTCGAGCGTCATGTACATATGGCCGATGAGGCGGGCTATGTCATAGCCGCGATGCGTCCACGGTGCGGGCAGCCAGGGGCCGGTCATGGCATAGACGATGAACATGACGCATACCAGCGGCATGATCCACCCCGAGGTACGGCGCGCAGCCTCAAGCACCAGCAGGATGAGCGCCACACCCAGAATCATGTCCCATTGCGTTCCAAGTTGTTACTAAAACAGCGTCATTTTTATGTGTCGCGTGGGATGATTAATCCGGCAAAAATTTCTGCGGTGTGCGTGGCCAATGTTGATGCGACCTTGATTGAAAAGCACTGGGACGCTTTAGTGCATTTGAGTGCCGCGGTGATGAGTGGCACCGCCAGCGCCGTGGCGGCGTTGACCCACTTTGGCTCAGCGGCCGAAGGTGACCCGATTTATGAAGCCGGGTACATCTGGGCCGGTTGCTGCGCACCACCTTTTTTTACAGACCGTTTCGTCATTACCCGTTTCCGGAACGAACTGTGACGGGTACTCGGAAATCGGTCACGCATTGATGCCTCAAACCCCATATGTAAACATGAACAGAAACATCAATAGACACAACGTGTTACTCAACCACCCCGCTAGTGCTGGCTTTGCGTACCGCCAGTTATTGCACTGGAAACGAGGGGACCCCAAATGCGAAGACAATTCCCGAAAATTGGAAACTCTTATTGTTGCGGGAAAATTCGGCAACTCTTCACCTAAGGATGGGAGGAGATAATGCGGCTTGGCAAATGGCACGCTCCTTGCAATGGTGTTCGTAGGCTTCGCGAGAAGTCCCTTCATTAATCAAGGAGATCACATGCAAGGAAAATTTAACCCATCTCGTCGCAGTGCAATCAAACTCGGTACAGGAGTGCTGGCAATGATTCCTGTCGTGGCGTTTGCCGCCAAGAACGAGGCTATTCGCAAGAGCATGCAATACAAAGACACTCCCGAGGGAGATAAGCAGTGTTCCAACTGCGTTCAGTTTGTTCCCAGCAAGAACGCAAAGGATACCGTTGGCGGTTGCAAAATTTTTCCGGGTGACACGGAAGTGGCGGAAAAAGGGTACTGCATCGCCTGGGCGAAAGTCGGCTGAAGCGCGAAGCGACATAGTAGCCGCCGCCATAGGTAAACAAGATACCTGTACCGTTGACGAACTCCTCAATTCTGCCGCCAAGGCTTTCCAATGTTCCGTCGCTCGAAGGTTTGACCCACTAAGCGGCCGTTTTCGCGGCCTGGGTCAAATCGCACCGAATGCGGCGATTTCCCTATGAAAAACGCCTGAAATTCGCGTATTTAGGTGGGTCAAATTTCGACGCGAAAGCGGGTCAACATTGCGCGCGATTTGACAATGGAACCTCCAATTGGTTATTCCAGTTACCGCTAGCGCGCGCTGTCTTGCTTTCGTAACTGCATCGGCGGTTATCGTAAATACCGCAACCTCGTTCGGATATCAGGACGAAATTTTGAGCTGCGTTAGTATTTCCACTGCTCGTCCGGTCAATGGGAATTCGCGAAACTCTGGAACAAGTTCTCGCTTCCTGCCCTTCCTTGCCTGTTTCACGATGACCCAGCGTTCGCCGAGATCAATTTTCTCCCAACATAACCGAAGCATTTCCGAACTTCGCGGCCCCGTTTCAATTGCCGAAAGTACGAACGGTAACATTTCGGCATTTTCATGGGTCGAAAAATACTCCACTAATTTCTTCTCCTCGCCAGCCTCAAGCCGCCGCTTTCTGGCAGGTGCCGGGGACGGCAAGTCCACACCGGGAATCGGATTTGTGACGGCGTACATTCGAAGCTTTTTACGGACAACAATATAGACTTGGGAAATGAGTGACAGCTCCATGCGAATGGTGCTCCCTGCCCGCCCGGCAAGTATTCGCTCCTCGGCGTACTCGTCAAATTCAAAAGGCAAAATCTCGCCAACCGCACGACTGGCAAATGGGTGGTGCAACCCTGAGGTTTCCCCGCAAAAGTTTATTGTTTTTCAAGAATTTGAGCGATATTCTTTCGGCAAAAACTGAGCATGCATGACACTTGATGCCACGCTTTTCATTATCGAGGCGAAAAGTGAGGCGTGCCATGCATGCAGAAAAGATCTTAACGCGAGTTTTGGGGCCGTGCTTGGTCACCCTACTTTCCAAGCGGGCCGACGTGCTGTTACGCGCAACCACGGCGCTTCTACGTGGAGGCATTGCCAGCCTGTCTGCCATCGCACTGAGTCTTGACGGCGACATCACGTTGAAGCACCGCTTGAAAAGCGTGGATCGCTTGCTGGGTAATCCGGCATTGATTCTCGAACGCAACGTGTTGTACCGCTATGTCGCGCTACGCTGGCTGAAAGACCTGTCGCAAATCTTGATTGTGGTTGACTGGTCCGATCTGACAAAAGACCAGCGCTGGCAACTGCTGCGTGCCAGTGTGGTGGTGGAGGGACGATCCGTCACGCTATATGAGGAAGCGCATCCGCAGAAGAAGTTGGGAAATGCGACTGTGCATCGAAAATTTCTGCGGCAACTCGCGAAAATACTGCCGCCGGGCTGTAAGCCTATCGTGATGACCGACGCGGGATTTCACGCGAACTGGTTCAAGATGGTCGAAAAACTGGGATGGGCGTTCATTGGCCGAATCCGCGGTCGTAATCGCTTGCAGTTCGGGCAAGATGGCGCTTGGATTCCGGCGCGTGATCTGTATGCACGAGCCTGAGCGCAGGTTTGCGACTTGGGCCTGGGAACTTACGCTCGCAGCAATCCGGCAGCGGTACGCGCGGTACTGAGCAAGCGTCCGAAGAAGGGAAGACATCAGCTCAACATCTATGGCGCCAAACGCACGGGGAAAGGTAGCGCCAAGAACGCGCGCAGCGCGTGCGAGCCGTGGCTGTTGGCGAGTAGTTTGGGATTGCGACATTTGAGTGCTGAGGCCATTGTCGGTTTATATGCACAGCGCATGCGCATCGAGCGGTCGTTTCGCGATACCAAGAACTTGCGGGTAGGCTTGGGCCTGGAGACTGCGCGCTCTCGAAGTGGGAAGCGTATGGAAATGTTGCTATTGCTTACCCACTTGGCGTCGTTCGTTCAGCGCTTGATCGGGGAAAGCGCCAAGGAGCAACAGCTCGAACTGCAATTCACGGCAACGCGGCGACCAAGTCGCCCGGAAGTGTCCGCGCTTACCTTGGGACGACGGATTCTCAACGGGCCACCATCCTATTTCAGTCAGCTCTTGCCATGGCTGGCAATTCCGCCGCTAACGAAACAGGCTGCTCGCGCATGCGCCACTGTCACGAACTAAAATGGGGGGAAACCTCAGGGTGCAACCACTTTTGAACAAGTAGTTTTTCCTGCCTTGCCCCGGCTTTCTTGTGCGTCTTGATTTTGGAATACTTTTCTATCGCTTGTCCGAGCGTCATCGCCTGATTTTGCTTGGGGTCATGGGCCGGACCGCGTTGACGCTGTGCATGGATATCCGCTAGCCATTTCTTGGCTTCGGAAATCGATGAAAAGGTCTGCGACACTGACGGAAAGCGGGGCGTCCTATCGCTAGCTTGATAGGACAAAAAACCATTTTTTTAAACGACATTTTGAAATCGGCATGTGACGCCTCCAACCCAAGGTTGATAAGAGGCGGGACTCGTTGTCCCTTTTCCACATGCCCGATGACCTGGGCGCGCTGCAGCGAACGTGCAGCGCTGGCTCATTAAGAGCGAATTTTCGATGCAACGAATTGCTGGAAAATTCTTTTAAAAAACAACTACTAAAGATCTGGTAGGCCGTGCGGGATTCGAACCTTCGCTCTACGGATTAAGAGTTCGCTGGTCTGCGGAATGCGCACGCAGAATTGATTTCGACAGTTCAACCATCTACCAGCACCAGGTTGTCATTGGCCACTCTGGCGAACATTTGAAATCCGAGACCAACGATGTTTTCTAGACACGAACTAGACACGGCACAAAGACAAACGGGTTAGCCTAAGCTAACCCGTTGTTTTATTTGGCGTCCCCAACCGGATTGTGCAGGGCTCGCTGGAGGCGATCCCGGCATCCCTCCGCTGCGCTGCGGGACCGTTCGCATAATGCGCGAACGTCCAAACGAATGCCACTGGATGAGGCCCGCGGCTCCAAACGTGCCTGCGCACGTTTGGACGGAGCCGAATCCGTGCGCGCTGCGACCGAAGGAAGTCCCTGTGGGACAGGGCGCGAGGTGGAGTTTAGTCGAACCACACCCGGTTCTTTCCTGATTGAGAAAGCCAAACAAAAAAGCCACCCGAAGGTGGCTTTTGTTGTTTGGCGTCCCCAACCGGATTCGAACCGGTGTTACTGCCGTGAAAGGGCAATGTCCTAGGCCTCTAGACGATGGGGACTCACACGTCTTACTGCGGTGCTGCGTGAAAACTTTTGCAACAAAAAGGCGGTCTGAAAATACAACCGCCCTTTTTATTCATACAACTTGTTCTGTGGTGGAGGTAAACGGGATCGAACCGATGACCTCTTGCATGCCATGCAAGCGCTCTCCCAGCTGAGCTATACCCCCACAGGGAAAGACGCGCATTATAGCTGGAGATGGGCCATTTTGCAAAGCCAGATCACAACCGGATTCAATCGGGGAGCGCGGATTTTAGCCTCGCGAGGCTCTCTTCCCGGCCCAGCACGTCCATGATGGCGTCGATGGACGGGGTTTGCGTCTGCCCGGTCAGCAGCACCCGTAGCGGCATCATCATTTGCGGCATTTTCAATGCGTGTTTCGCGACACCGGCCTTAATGGCGGCGTTGATATCGGCTTTTGACCATGCAACGTCTGCCAACGCCACTTTCAATTCGGCCAGCGCCGGCTTGGCGGCTTCGGTCAAATGCGTGGCGAGCAACGCCGCATCGACGCCGGGACGCACATAAAAATAGCGCGCCGCGTCAGCCATCTCGACCAACGTAGACGTGCGGTCGCGCATCAACTCAGCCACCTTCGATACGGCCGGTCCAGCGCCGGTGTCGACGCCGAGTTTTACGAGAAATGGCGTCAACAGCACCGCGAGCGCGGCTGGATCCATTTTCTTGAGGTATTCGTGATTCAGCCAGGTGAGCTTCTCGGTATTGAACTGCGCGGCGGAAGGCGTGATGTGATCGAGGTCGAACCACTCGCAGAACTGGGCGGCGGAGAATACTTCGTCGTCCCCATGCGACCAGCCCAGCCGCGCCAGATAATTCACCACTGCTTCGCGCACATATCCCTTGGCGGGATAATCCATGACCGAAACCGCGCCGTGCCGCTTGGAAAGCTTCTGGCCATCGTCGCCGAGGATCATCGACAGGTGCGCGTACACCGGGACCGTCGCGCCCAGCGCCGCGAGAATATTGATCTGGCGTGGCGTGTTGTTGACGTGGTCGTCGCCACGAATGACATGGGTGAT
>JANNGY010000605.1:0-7056 GCA_031404095.1 Betaproteobacteria bacterium
GGTGCGTACCACCGTCCGTGGCGAAAACCTGATACTCACCGCAACCATCGCCACCAGCAAAGGCACGAACATATAGGCAAACAGCGCGTACCCTTCGCGCGGGCCGTAGGATTTCGACAACACTTCCGGCAGGGCGGCGGCAAGAAAGACACCGGCCAGTCCGAGGCCTTCGCGAATCGAGGTGATGCGGGTGCGCTCCAGGGGGTGATCCGAAATCTCCGCGCCGACCGCCTGATAGCTGATCTGCAACATGCTGAATGCCGTGTATACCAGCAACAGCATCGCCACCAGCCACCAGGCCAGCGCCCCGCTATCCCACTGCGGCGGGCGAAACAGGCCGAGCATGCCCAGCGCCAGGAACGGCGTCCCCACCATCACCCAGACCCAGCGGCCGCCGCGTCGATCACGCACCAGGTCACTCCAATAGCCGAGCAAGGGATCCTGCAGGGCGTCGAACAGCCGCGCCGCCAGCAGCAAACCGCCGATGGCAATCAGGTTAAGGCCGATGACGTCCGCGTAAAACTTCGGCACGTGAACGTAAATAGGCAGGGCCGCCATCGCCAGCGGCATCGCGGTGATGCCATAGGCGAACAAGCGCCAGGTGGGGAGGCGAGCGGGGGACAAAGCGGGCGAGTCGATTTGTGCCATCGGGAATTCTTCGTGTGCCTGTCGTGTGCCTACTGCGGCGCCGCGTTCAGCAGCTTGCGGCGAACCCGCGGCGCGCTGGTTTTTTCCGACAGCCAGATATCGAAGAATGCCCGGGCAAACTCGGGATCGGCGACGGCGGCGATAAACTTGTCGCGCGTGTAAAAGCGCGCCCCCTTGCCGGGTACCGATACCCCGACCAGCGTATCTCCCTGCCTGACGTCGGGGAAAATTCGCGCCATTTCGTCTCCCCAGCGTTTCAGCCGGGCTTCATCGCTGTGTCCCTGGCGGCGCATTTCCTCGATGCTGCGTTCGGCGATGTCGCGCCCGTTGAGCGACAGGTCGTAGACCAGTTCGAGCGCGAACGGGTCGGTGTGAGCGAATGACTTCATCGCCGTCCACAGGCGCACGTCGTACACCTTGAGGCCAAAAAAACGCATCGTGCCTTCACCGAAAGGCGTCAATCCCGGAACGTCGCGCGCCACTGCGGCCGGCAGCATCTGCGCTCGGCCCGGCATGCCGGTCGCCAGCAGCATCAGCAACAGGCACGCGCCGAGCGCTTTATTTACCACGGACATCGGCTTCACTTTCTCAATTCAATTTGAATCACATCCGTCCGGCCGCAACGGAAACCGGCTTCGCAATAGCAGAGGTAAAAACGCCACAGCTGCAAGAACTTCTCATCGAAGCCAAGTGCCTTGATTTGGTCCGCCCGGTCATTTACCCGCTGCAGCCACCATTTCAGGATGTCGGCATAGTCGATGCCGAAGCAGTATGGCTCGTCGGCTGACAATCCGGCCGCCTCGGCCCCGGCGATGAAACGCGGAATCGGCGCCAGCATCCCGCCCGGGAAAATGTATTCGCGAATGAAATCGCTGGTCTCCCGGTAGCGGCCGAATGCGTCTTCGGCGATGGTAATCGACTGGATCATTGCCCGCCCGCCTGGCTTCAGCCGGTCATGAAGCGTGCGGAAATAGGTTGGCCAGTAGCGCTCGCCGACCGCCTCGAACATCTCGATGGAGACGATGTAATCGAACTCGCCGCGAATATCGCGGTAGTCGATCAGTTGCAGGTCCACCAGGTGATCGAGCCCGGCCTTTGCAATTCGATCGAGCGCGAATTCCAGTTGCGCCGGCGACAGTGTCACGCCGGTGACGCGCACGCCGCGGGTCCGGGCAGCGTACTCTGCAAAGCCGCCCCAGCCACAGCCGAGTTCGAGTATCGTCTCGCCGGGCTTCGGATCCAGCGCACCCAGCATGCGCTCGTACTTGGCGATTTGCGCCTGCGCCATCGGCATCGAAATATCGCCCGAAAAGACCGGTGCCGAATAGGTCATGGTCTCATCGAGCCACAACCGGTAGAAATCGTTCGACAGATCGTAGTGGGACTGGATATTCTTTTTCGCGTTGCTGCGGGTATTGCTGCGCAGCAGATGCTTGATGCGAAACAGCAGCGCCACCAGCGGCTTGCCGTAGAACACGCTTTCCAGCGCCTTCTGGTTTTGCGTGCACAGCATCAGCAAGGCGGTCAGATCGGACGTAAATACGCGCCCGTCGCGAAAACTTTCCGCGAGTCCGATTTCCGCGGACTTGAATATTTCGCCCGCAACGCCCCAGTCGGCAAAGCGCAGATCGGCAGTGGGCCCCGGTAGCGGACCGCGAAATTGCGTGGTGTAGCCTTCGGGCGAGGTGAATGACAGCGCGCCGCAATCCAGGCGCTGTAGCAATCCATAGAAAATTCTGGCGGTGGCGGGGAGTTTGGCCGCGGTGGGGAGGGTGGAAAGGTCAAAGGCAGTCATGGTGTCTGTCGTGGCTGGGTAAGTTGGTGGGTGGTGGAGAGGGAGGGCGGCATCGGCTTGGTAAAAAACGGCACGCGTTTCAGCCAGAGCTTCAATGCCTGCCAGTGAATGCGCGCCACCACGCCGAAGGTCATCAGCGGATGGCCAAGGAAGGCACGCAGTGCGGACTGCGAAGTCAGCGCTTCGGGCGCGCCGTGCAGGGTGGTGACCATCAGCCTGGCAGCGCCGGCGTCCTCCGCATCGAAATAGTCGATCTCCGCGAAGGCGCGTCCGGCGACTTGCTCAAAACGGAAGTGGTAGTGGCCTTTCACCTCGCAAAACGGCGAGACATGAAATACCTTTTTCGACATCAGCCAGTCGCCCGCCAGGATGGGCCGCTGGTCGGCATGCGCCACCAGGTAGTTGTGTCGTTCGCCGAAGGTATTGCTGACCTCGGCCAGCGCCGCGCGCAGTTGGCCCGCCGAATCGAAGCAATACCAGACACTGACGGGATTGAACACGTAGCCCAGCAGGCGCGGAAAAGTCTGCAGGACAATCTCCCCGTCTGCGCTCTCAATGCCTTCACGCGCCAGCAGCCCGCGCATCCAGGCCTCAAGGCTGCTGCCGTCACGCGGCCCGTGGTCGCGCATTGCAAACGACAGCAGGTTGAAGCGATCCCGGGACAGCCAGCGATTGCCGATTTCATCGATCCGCGACAAGGGCAGGCGAAGGAAGAACACGCTGTATGAAAACTGGTGCGCCACCGGGCGGAAGCGTTTGTGGAACACTCGGCCCCGGCACAGCTCCGCCTGTGCGTGTTGCGGCCAGGCACTCATGCGTCGATCCCCGGGTAGGGACGGGAAAGGTCGTTCGCGGCCGGCACATTGGTCGTCCACGGCACGACCGCCCCCAGGGCTTTCGCCACCGCGATCCCCGACATCAGTCCATCTTCATGAAAACCGTAGCGCGTCCAGGCGCCGGCAAACCAGGTGCGCTGCTGCCCCTGTACACGCCGCAAATCGCGCTTGGCCTGCGCGCTATCCGCCAGAAATTGCGGATGATCATATTGGATTGTCCTGATCACCTTTGCCGGATCCGGGGCCACCAGCGGATTCATGGTCACGATCACCGGAGTGGTGAACGGCAGCGGCTGGAGACGGTTGATGAGGTAGGAAAGGGACACCGATGTTGAATGGCTATTCGCCGGCTGCGCATCCGGATGCCAGGCCATGTAATTCCACGCCGCCCAGGCGCGGGGGCGATCGGGCAGCAAACGTCGATCGGTGTGCAGCACCGCAGTGTTCGGCTGCCAGGGAATGGCGGTCAGGATTCCCCGCAATGCGCTGTCGACATGATCATGGCCAAGCAGCGCCAGCGCCTGGTCGGTGTGACAGGCGAAGACCACCTGATCGAATCTTTCGCTGCCGGTCGGCGCCATGATCGTCACGCCGGTATCGTCGCGCGCCACGCGTGTCAGGGCGGCGTTGAGGCGGATATCGGCGATGTCCGTGGCGAGTTTCCTCACATAGCTGCGCGCACCGCCCTGTACGGTGCGCCATTGCGGGCGATTGCTTACCGAGAGCAGGCCATGGTTGCGACAGAACGCGACAAAGGTCGCCAGCGGAAAGTCATCGATCTTCTGCGTGGGCGTCGACCAGATACAAGCCGCCATCGGCTTCAGATACCAGTCTCGAAACGGCTTTCCGTAGCCGTTTTCTTCAAGGTATTCGCCGAGGGTACCATTCGCGTCACTTTCGGCGAGGGCGGTGGTCTGGCGATTGAAGCGCAGTATGTCCTTGAGCATTCCCCAGAAAGCCGGTTTCAGCAGGTTTGCCGGCTGCGCAAAGGTGCTGGACAGCCGATCCGAGCCGCACCATTCAAGGCGCCCCTTGCCGCTCGCGTCCATCAGCTTGATGCCGAACGACATGTCGGAGGGGGCCACCGCCACGTTGAGATGTTCGAACAGGGCAATCAGGTTCGGATAGGTCCAGTCGTTGAAAACCAGGAAGCCGGTATCAACGGGATGGGTGATGCCCTCGAGCGTGACGTCCACGGTATTCGTGTGGCCGCCCAGATAGTCGTTTTGCTCGTAGAGCGTGACTTGATTCGCCCCGCCCGCGTGGCGCGACAGCAGCCAGGCACAGGACAGCCCGGCAATGCCAGAGCCGATTACGGCAATCTTCACGGCGCGTCTCGCATGACGATCAGGGTCGCGCGGGCGGTGTTGGTGTTGCCGGCAATGCGGGCGACGCCGGGGCGGGAGGGTCTATTTCAACCATCACTTCATTGCGCCGCAGGAACCAGGGCATCATCGGCGGATCGTAGCGGGCAAATTCCGTTTCGCCGCGCGCGCGCCATCCGGCCCGCACAATTTCTTCCCGCAATAACCTTTCATGTTCCGTATAGCGCGTCTCGCTCCAGGCACCGGAATAGGCGAGCACGGCCATAGTTCGCGCCGGAATCGCGCGGATCGACACCCGTCCATCGAGCGGTTGCGGGATCGTGTCGATGGTGTAGTTCGCCGGCATGGCAAAGGCAACGACATGGCCGCCATCGTTTGTCGTCCGCCGCTGCGTCACCGGCGCGGTCATGTCGATTGTTGAATTCGTTGCACGCGCCGGCGACTGACTCACCGGCGCGGTCATCTCGATACTTTCCCGCCGCCGGTTGTTGCCGGAGATGTAACTGAAGAGTGGGCGGAACGCGAGGTTCCCCGCCTCCGCAAAATCTGCGCTGACACGGGTTTCGGCCACCAGCGTGGCCGCATAGTCGCGCAATTCGACCGCGCCACTCTGGCCAATGGCCTTGAAGGCCGGTTCTTCAATGGCCATTACCGGCATGGCCATGGTAGCCAAGAACCCCAGCGAAAGTGTCGGCAGTCTCGCCAATCGCCGGGCGCGCATCGTCAGCGGCTCGATATTCATTCCCATCTTCGTCACCCTTTAACCACATGGCCACTTGGCCACATGACCAACATTTTCGAAAAAACATTTGCTTGGAATTCGTTTGCGTTGATGGCACAATTGATTCGATATGTCTTGTTGGTCAATATGTGACCAACAAGTCACGAATTGAACCAGTAAGTAATTCATAAGTCAACTTTATATGCTTTCAATTAGAATTCCATTTAAAAAACAACAGTTTGAAGCACGCGAAGAAGCGATCCTCGATGCGGTCAACCGGCTTTTATCGGACAAGGGCTATGACCTGATGACCATGGACGACGTGGCCGATGCGGTTGGCGTGGCCAAGGGCAGCCTTTACAAGCACTTCTCGTCGAAAGAGAAACTGGCGGCGGCGGTGATGACCCGCCTCCTGGGTGAGACGGTTGACGTGCTGGACCGCATGCCGGCGGATTGGCGCGCCGCCAGGCGCCTTGAGGAAATATTGCGCTGGTCGCTGCAACACCGCATGCGCGGCGGCGTCCCGCACCTGCCGTCGACCCGCGGTGCGCTGCAGCGCGCCCTGATGCTCAATCTGGAATACCTGGCGCGCGCCTACAAGGTCAACAAGCGATTCTATGCGCTGGTCGAGGAGGCCAAGCGCGATGGCGACATCAACCGGCAGGTGCCTGACGATGTCATTGTCTACACGCTGTATGCGCGTTCGTGCGACCCGACCGTGGAATACCTGCGGCGCGACGGCAAACTCTCTGACGAACAGATTGTCGAATCCATGGTCGAGGCAACTTTTCATGGCTTGGCTGGGCGCGCCGCGTAGGCAAGACCGGCCGTTCATCGAATTGTCTTGATTCCATGTTTCAATGCCATCACCATTCACGGCAGCGGCATCCGGCGCATGATGAGTGCCGTCGTGCGGTGACTGTTTGCTGGTTGACCTGACACACTTACCCGAATGTGAAAAGCCCCATGAATCCCGATCCCACCCGCCAGGCTGTGCCCGTGCCCATGTTGTATCCCGACCTGTTTCGGGACCTCGAAAAGTCCCGATGGAACATGGCCAGCGACATCCCGTGGGACAGTTTTGACGCCGCCAAATTGAGCGACGAGCAGGCCGTCACCATCAAGATGAACGCTATCACCGAATGGTCCGCGCTGCCGGCCACGGAAATGTTCCTGCGAGACAATCAGGACGACAGCGATTTTTCCGCCTTCATGTCGATCTGGTTTTTCGAGGAGCAGAAGCATTCGCTGGTACTGATCGACTACCTGCGGCGCTTCCGGCCCGACCTGGTACCGACCGAGCAGGAACTGCACGCGGTGCGTTTCCCATTCGATCCGGCACCGGCGCTGGAAACGCTGATGCTGCATTTCTGCGGCGAGATCCGATTGACGCAATGGTACCGGCGCGCAGCCGAATGGCACACCGAGCCCGTGATCAAGAAGATCTACGACACGATCTCCAAGGACGAAGCCCGCCACGCCGGGGCCTATTTCCGCTACATGAAGCGCGCCATCGGCAAGGTCGGGGGCGAAGCGAAACTGGCGTTCGCCAAGATCGGCGTGCTCATGGCCAGTTCCGGCAAAACCCGCAAGCCGCTGCATCCGACCAATCTGCACGTTAACAAGGACTTGTTCCCCAACGACACCGTGCAATCCCGGTTGCCTGACCCGGAGTGGCTGGAACGCTGGCTGGATACGCAGATTCAGTTCGACAAAGTCTGGGAAAGCCGG
>JANNGY010000606.1:0-14553 GCA_031404095.1 Betaproteobacteria bacterium
CACCGCTCGCATTGATCGACAGGCCGCCGCTGGTCGGCAACATGGCGTAGCTGACAATGTCCGCGTCGGCAAAATTCACTGTGCCATTGCTCGTGAACAGGAAGCCATTGGGCACGATGTAGTCGGGCGTCACCAGGTTCAGCGCGGCAAAACCCTGCGTCGCGATCAACATCGATTTGTAGCCGGTGATGGTTTCCTCGCCCCCGTAAATGCCGCCACCCGTCGTCTCGGCGCTATCACCGGGCAGGTTATTCGGAAAAGTGAACGCGCGGGTCTGTGCCCCCTGCAGGCTGGTGATGCGGTGACCCGCGAGGAATTGCTGGCCACTGGCCAGCGCGATCAGTTCGATAAATTGAACGCTTCCGTCGGCATTGGAATAAATTTCCGTGATTTTCCAAAGATGGAAGGTGGCGTGTGCCGTTCCACCCAGTGCAAGTAGTATTGCAAGTAAAAATCGCGCAAGTTTCATTGGCATGGCAGTCTCCTTGGCGGTGACGTAGAGACAATATACGCGCCACCCCCCGCAACAGATCATTGCAGCGGCAATAAACATTGTTTACCTTAAAAGTATGCGGCGGGACATGCGTCGCCCCCTGTCCCAGGTGCGGCGGCCGGCAAACACGCAATCACCCTTATCCGCCGTGCATCCGAATAATCCTTCGCGCCGTGAATTGAGCGGTAATATCGGGCTTGTCGCGACAACAACGGACAATATTCCTGAGTTGGGAGGAAAACGCTGATGCAACGATCGATTGCTAGAATTTGCGGCTATCTCGCCCTGGCGACCCTCGCCGCGGCATGCGCCAATGTCGCCCCCGCGCAACGCGGTGTGCTGGCGAAGCCCGCCATGCGGTTCGACCCGGATGCCGCGCATGTCAAGGTGACTGACCAGATCTACGCCGCACGCGAAGCGGCCTCCGGCGGGCGCGTGACCGGCGGCGGCGGTTGCGGTTGCACGATGTGAGCATGGCGACCCGGAAGGTATCCGCCCTCTCGGCTTTCATGTCCGCCGCCGCCGCATTGCCAATCGTCTCGCTTCCGGTGTCGTCGGTGGCCCAGGTGCTGGAAGAGGAAATTGTTCCGGCCGTGCTGCCGCTGGGCGCAACAATGGGCCTGCGCACCCTCTCCTATCGTGAGTCGAACGAGCGGATGAAAGTCTCCGAGTCTGTCGCATGGATAAAACTGCCGGTCGGCGAATCCTGGGAGCTGGGCGGCTCGTTCCTGCTCGATGTCATCAGCGGCGCCTCAGCATCGCGCGTATCCAATCAAAGCGGCCAGCCGGTGCAGATCATCACCGGCGCCTCCGGGGAAGCGATCAACGATCGCCGCAAGGCGACGGAACTCTCGGTCAAGCACCAGATGGGAGACGTCCTCGCCAGCCTCTCCACGACCACCTCCAAAGAGGAGGATTATCGCTCGCAGGCCTACGGCGCCGGCGTGACGATCGATTTCAACGATCGCAACACCACCCTTTCCATCGGCTTTGGCAACAGCAACGACGAGGTGCGTTCGGTTGACGACCCGGAACTGGACGAACGCCGGAAAACGCGCGAAATACTACTCGGGGTCACGCAGTTGATCGACCGGAACTCACTGCTGCAAAGCAACCTCGCTTACACCCGGAGTTCCGGCTACCTGAGCGATCCCTATCGCAGCACGCTTTCGTTCTATCGTGACGGCCTGTTTCCGCCGGTGGTGCTGGCGCGCGATTCGCGGCCGGACTTGCGCCATCAATGGGCGTGGCTCAATCGCTACAAGCGCAGCCTGTCAGCGCAGAAAGCGGTGATCTCGGCGGAATATCGTTTCTACCGCGACGACTGGGGGATCCGCGCCCATACGATTTATGCAAGCTGGCTGCAGCAGATGAGCGACCGCTGGCAATGGGAGGCAGGACTGCGCTATCACTCGCAAAGCGAAGCCGATTTCTATCGCGCCGAAATCACCCAGCGGCCGGCGCCGCAATACACCTCGAGCGATCAACGCCTGGCGGCTTTCGGCGCACTCGAGCCGGGCATCAAGCTCATCGTGCAAATAACGGCGGGGACGGCAGTCGACCTTGGCGTCTCGCTCTACCGGCAGCAGGGCAACTGGAAGCTCGGCGGCGGCACGCCGACTTTCGAACCGCTGCAGGCGCTCACGGTCAACGCGGGGATCGTGCACCGGTTCTGATCGCCGCCGAAAGGAAATGGTCACGGCTGGCCGGGCGTCCGACTTACATTTCCAATTTGTGCACTGTGTACACTGTTTCATGCAGAAATTTCGCTACACCTTTCGCGCCATGGCCTGCGACAACGTCATCGAACTGTATGCGCCGGCGCCAGGCCTGGCCAACGGCGCCGCGCAAGCCGCCATCGACGAAGTGACGCGCATTGAAGCCAAGTATTCCCGCTACCGCGACGACAGCATGGTGTCGGCAATCAACGGCGCCGCCGGCGTGGCGTCCGTTGGCATCGACGACGAAACCGCGCATCTGCTCGATTACGCCGCAGTATGCTTTGAACAGAGCGGCGAGTTGTTTGACATTACTTCCGGCATCCTGCGCCGGGCCTGGGATTTCAATGCCGGCCGTCCCCCTGCGCGCGCCGCCATCGAGCCCCTGCTGCCGCTGATCAACTGGCGGCTGGTCGAACGGACCCCGGCGCGGATCTACCTGCCGCACCGGGGAATGGAAATCGATTTTGGTGGCTTCGGCAAGGAATACGCCGTCGATCGAGCTGCCGCCGTGCTGCTGTCGTTCGGACTGCGCCATGCGTTCGTCAATCTCGGCGGCGATGTCACCGTGACCGGTCCGCATGCTGACGGTGCGCCGTGGCAACTAGGCATACGCCATCCGCGTCATGGGGACCAGATGATCGCGCGCTTGCCGGTCGCCTCGGGCGCGGTCGCCACCAGCGGCGATTACGAGCGCTATCTCGATTTTGGCGGCAGGCGCTACTCGCATATTCTCGACCCGCGCAGCGGCGAATCGGTGGCCGGCTGGCAAAGCGTCACAGCGCTGGCGCCATCGTGCCTCGTGGCCGGCAGCGTCAGCACCATTGCCATGCTCAAAGGCGCGGCGGGGGCGGCTGCATGGCTGGAGGACAGCGGGGCGTCGTACTTTGCAGTCGATGACGCGGGGCAGGTCGTTTCCAATCTTGCCGCGCCGTAGCGCGGATCGGGCCCAGCGCATTACGGGCAATACGAACAGCGAGCCGCACTTCCAATCCGGGTCGCAAACGCCACGCCAGAATTCAGAGCGCGGCCAGGCTTCGCTTGCTTTCGAACTGCCGCTCCTGCCCGGTCAACGGATCGCGAAACGCAATAAATTCCGCCAGCAGCTGCAGGGGACGGGTGAAATCGTCTTCCTCAATCTGCGCGTTGCTCAGGTGATCGGGATAAATCTGATCGTTCAGGATCGGCATGCCGAGCGCTGCCATTTGCACCCGCAACTGGTGGCGCTTGCCGGTCAGCGGCAGCAGGCGATAGCGCCCAAGACCGCCGCGAGCTTCAATGAGTTCGATGCGCGTTTCGGCATTCGCTACGCCGTCGGCTTCGCGCATGCGCATGAAGTGATCGGCGTTGACCAGCCGGCTGCGATAGGTCATCGGCAAGGCCAGGTCCGCACGGTACGGCGCGATCGCCTGATAGCGTTTTTCCACTTCGCGTTGCGCAAACAGCGCCTGGTAGCGTCCACGCGTTTCCGGCTGCTTGGTGAACAACACCAGGCCCGCCGTCTCGCGATCGATGCGGTGCATCGGCGCCAGCGTATCCAGCCCCAGCCGGCGTTTCAGCCGGACCAATAGCGTCTCTTGCAAGTAGCGCCCGCCCGGCGTCACCGCCAGGTAGTGCGGCTTGTCGGCAACGACGATGAAATCATCCTCAAACAGCACTACCTCCTCGAAGGGAACGCGGATTTCGGCTTCGATGCTGCGGTAGTAGTAAAGCTTCAAGTGCGCCTGGTAGGGATGGCCCGGCAGGATGAACCCGCCGGCGGCATCGAGTACATCGCCGCGCTGCATGCGCGCTTCAATTTCGTCGCGTGGAATGGTGTCGAAACGCTCGGCGAGAAAATCGATCACCCGCGGCCAGGGACCGGGCGGCAGTGCGATGCAACTGGGCCCGACGCCCTCGCGGGTCGGCAGGACGACGCTAGCGGGATCCTTCAAGTTCCTTTGCCCGGTTCAGCCGCCATTCGGCGTCCGGCTCGCCGGCATAGACGTCCTCGACAGTCGTGGCAGTCTCCTCGAGTTTCGTGTCGAGCGCGACGCGATTGTCGAACACGAAGCACTCGCCTTCCCAGTCCTTCTCGGCGTCGGGCATTTGCAGGAAGTAATTGAGGATGCCGCCTTCCAGCTGGAACACGGGAATTTTCATGTCGCGCATCCAGGCGCTGGTCTTTTCACAGCGAATGCCGCCGGTGCAATACATCGCAACCCGCTTGCCTTCGTCGCGCCATTCGGCCGCGTGCGCCTTCACGTATTCGGGAAAGTCGCGGAAATTGGTCACCTGCGGATCGATGGCATTGCGAAATCGCCCCAGCTTGAATTCAAAACTGTTGCGGTTATCCAGCAGCACCACGTCATCTTCGGCAATCAGCTTGCGCCATTCCGCCGGACTGAGATTGGTCCCTGTCTGCGTTGCATCGACACCGGCAATGCCCAGCGGGACGATCTCCGGTTTCCGGTACACCTTCATCTTGCCGAACGGAGCCGTCTTGCAGGGGCTGCGTTTGAACGTAATGCCGGCGAACTTGCCGGTGAAATAGGCATCGTGCTGAAGCGCCCGCTGAAAGGCATCGAGCTGCGTTACTGTGCCCGCCACCATGCCGTTGATGCCTTCAGTAGCGACCAGGATGCTGCCCAGCACGTCCTTGGTCAGCAACCGCAGGTGTGCGATGACACCCTCGGGATCATCGAGTGAGACGAATTTGTAGAAGGCGATATGGAAGGTCGGGGCGGGTTGCATGGTGGGCGCGGTTGGCGGGCGGGATTCGGCAGAAGTCATAGGTCTCATTTTCGCATGAACGGCGTGGTGAATCACCTAGCGGGGGAATGCCAAACACCAGCATTGGCGAGGCTTTACAGAGAAAAATGGCCTGGGAGGCACGCGGGTGCTGGCGTTTGCCGATCACCAATGGGCTATACAACTCTTCTATGCCGACAACCCCCCATCAATCACCAGGTGATGTCCCACCACATACGAGGACTCATCCGAACATAGCCAGAGAATTCCCGCCGCCACCTCTTCCGCGCGCGCCACGCGGCCGGCGGGGATTCTCGCGGCGAGTTCGGCGTAGTGTGCTTCGACCTGTTCCGCCGTGAATCCGGCGAGCCGCCGTTGCCGCCGCGGCGTTTCTATGGCGCCGGGGCAGACGCTGTTGATGCGGATGCCCATCGAAATGTATTCGCGCGCTGCCGCCGTGGTGAGCCCGTTCATGCCGTGCTTGGTGGCGCTGTAGATCGCCGCTTTCGGCGAACTGGCGAAGCCATTGACCGACGAGACATTGACGATGGCGCCGCCCCCGCTCTTCAGCATGGCGTCGATTTCGTGTTTCATGCACAGCCAGGCGCCGCGCAGGTCGACGGCGATGCTGCGGTCGACCGATTCCAGCGGAATGTCGGCCGTCAGCACCAGCGGAAATTCCGCGGCGGCATTGTTGATGGCGAAATCGAGGCGGCCGAATTCATCGATGCAGGCGGCGACCATTTGCTCGACTTGCGCCGGTTCGCTGACATCCACCGGCCGGAAGCGCGCGTTGCCGCCTGCGCCGCTTTCACCCGCCACGGCAGTGAGCGCCATAAGTGCCTTTTCGCCGCGCTCGACACTCCGGCCGACCACCAGCACGTTCGCACCGGCTGCAACGAAGGATTTCGCCGCCGCCAGCCCGATTCCGTCGGTGCCGCCGGTGACAAGCACGACTTTGCCACTGAATTTGTACATGTGAGCCTCCTGCGCAAGGATAACAGCGTCCTTGCGCAGGAAATCGTTAGCGGCTCACCAGTTTCTGGTCAAAGCGCTCGATCAGGCCGGCATTCTGAATTTGCCAGCGCGCCAGTGCACCCGAATCGCCGGCGAACAACGTGTTGAGGAATGCCACGGCCAGATCGCGGGTGGCCGCCTTGACCCTGGGATTCAGTTCCATGCCGCCGGTGCCCATGCGGTCGGTAAAGATGCTGTGCGAGCCTCCTTTGAACACGGCCAGCGCCTTGGGCGCGGCGTGGCCGTTGCCGATGGATTGATAGACATCGAGCCGGTCGTCGAGGCCGGAGCGGTAGCCGGGAATGGTGATGTCGTCTTCAGTGGCGGTGATATGCAGGGTCGGGATGGTCACGTCGCGCAGGATTCGCTGCGTATCGGTCGACCCATAAAACGGCGGCGCCGAAAGCAGGATGGCTGCCTTGATGCGTTCATCGCGCAGTGCCAGCATGCGACCCTCGCGCTCGATTTGCGCGCCGGCCGCCAGCATGCTGGTATTGGCGCCATAAGAATGGCCGGCGGCAATGATGCGTTGCCGGTCAACACGTGCGCCGGCATCACTGCCGAGCAATTGGTCCAGCGCAAAACTGAGGTCGCGCACGCGGTCGATGGCTTCGCTGTCGCGGGCGGCATCATTGAGGCGGCCCCACAGGCTGAAGGGATTGCCGAACCACAATTGCCGGTCGCTGCCGACGTGCTGCAGATGCAGGCTGGCGTAGCCGTTGGCGGCAAAGTAGCGGCCGAGATATTTATAGCCGTCGCGCGATCCGCCGATGCCGTGCGAAAACACCACCAGCGGCACCGGTTGCGCACCAACACCCTTGTTGGAAACCGGCAAGTACAGGCGCGCGGGGACGCTGCGATTGCGCGGGCCATCCTGCCAATCGAAGGTCTGGGTGGTATAGGTGGACTCGTCGGGCGCCAGTAGCGCGGCGGCGCGCGCCGATTCAAATTCGATTACCGCTTGCCGCGTCCGTCCCTCATCCGCTGGCGCCAGCGATTGCGATGGCGAATTCTCGCAACCGGAAATTGTCAGGCATCCGATGACCGCCAGAAACAGGGATTTTGATTTCATCAAATTTTTGGTCCTGCGGAGACGCAATTGAGTTTGCTAGGGAAGCTCTGATCAAGTCCTTCGACAGGCTCAGGATGAACGGTAATCTATTGAATCCGTTCGTGGTGAGCTTGTCGAACCACATCCAAAACTGACTTGATCAGAGCTTCCCTAGTGGACCGCCCGGGCGTCAAAAGTTCCGGCCCGGGCGGTGAAAATCAGTCTTTATGTTCAAGCAAGCTTGGCCGTTTTCACGCGTTCGGTGGCGTAGCCTGCGGCGGGTTGTGAATCGTCGCACCCGGCGAATTCGACACTTGCGCCTGCAGCGGCACGAAAATCCACAGCAACAGGTAAACCAGCAAGCCAAACCCATGCAGCAATACCGCCAGCAGGAACAGGATGCGCCACGACCATGACGGCAGGTTGGACATATTGGCTAACCCGCCACACACGCCGCCGATCCAGCGGTCGGTGGTCGAACGTCTCAGTTGGTGAAGTGCGGACGGTGGCCGTGCCATGCCCGGATCCGCAGCCGGCGGCGGTGTGCCGTCGAGGACGCGGCGCTTGGCCTGCGTGAACTCCTCTTCGGTCAATGCCCCCTGCTCGCGCAGCGTTTGCAGCTTTTGCAGTTCATCGGCAACGTTCATGGCTTGGTTCCTTTCGATCGATTCGGGTAGTGTCCCGGCGCCTGCATTCGCAGACGCCCAGTAACGACAGGATAGCCCAGCCGGAGAGTACCGGGGACAACATTGCGACGAAGCGCAGAATGGCGCGCATGAGGGGTCGCCACAGACACTAAACCTGTGAAAGCCCTCGCGCCAAACCGCTGGCGCCATGGTGGAAGTCCCGCCGAAAATGCTACCCTTCATGGTCAATCAGCCACCGCACGATCAAGAAAAATAGATGCCGACACCACCCAATGAAATTCAATGGCAGGCCCTGCCCAAGATTCTGTTGCACGAACATCTTGACGGCGGCTTGCGTCCGCAGACCCTGCTCGAGCTATGCCGGGAACGCACGCTGGCCGTTCCCGCCAGCGATGCCGAGGGCCTCGCCGCCTGGATGCAGGCCAATGCCAATTCCGGCAGCCTCGAACGTTATCTCATGGGTTTCGGCCTGACGGTCGAGGCGATGGCATCGGCCGCGGCCTGCGAGCGGGTGGCGTTCGAGGCGGCCGAAGATGCGCGCCGGGATGGCTGCTTGCTGGCCGAATTCCGTATCGCGCCGCTGCTGCTCGAATCGCACGGCATGAGCGGCGAAGCCGTGGTGGAAGCCCTTCTCAGCGGCCTTGAAAAGAGCGCCCTGCCCTGCGGCCTGATCGTATGCGCCATGCGCACCGATCCGCCGGCAAAGACCGCCCGCAGCGCGCGCCTCGCCGCAAAGTACCAGGGCCGTGGCGTGATCGGTTTTGACCTTGCCGGTGCGGAGCATGGATTTCCGCCAAGCCAGCATGTCGAGGCGTTCGCCGTGGCGCGCGATGCCGGCCTCGGCATCACCTGTCATGCCGGCGAAGCCGACACCGGATCGCGGGTGCTGGAGGCCGCCTCTTTCGGCGCCACCCGCATCGGCCATGGCGTGAAAATCATGGAAGCGGCAGACGCGGCGCAACAAACGGCATGGCTGGACGAGGCGCGACGGCTCGACCTGCATTTCGAAGTGTGCCCGACCTGCAATGTGCACACCGGCACCGCTGCCTCGCTGGCCGTGCATCCGCTACACGCGATGGCCGAGGCCGGCCTGTCGGTATCCGTGTCGACCGACAACCGGCTGATGTCCGGCGTCACCCTGAGCGGAGAATTGCAGGCCGTGCACTTGCAGAACGGCATCAGCCTGGCGCGGCTCGGGGGTATGATGCGCGATGCGGCCCGCCGATCTTTCCTGCCGGCGGCGGACCGTGATGCCGCGATGCAGGCAGTGGACAGGTGGTTCGTGGAATTGAAGTGAACTGGCGATGTGAATTGGCCAGGCGCCCAGCCACTGCGGCTGCAGTTGAGACAAAGCGTGTCGTATGACAATCGCTTAGGATTGGAGGCGATTCAAGATGTTCAATTGTTGCGGAATCTCCACCACGCACTTCCTCCTTTTTAAAGGAGGGAGAAACAGGGGTTTCGCGAAGTATGCTTCGCGCCTGTTGAGCGGCATTCCGATGCAGCGGAATGCGCGCCCTGCAAGGGTGAGGAGGATTTTCGGTCGTTAACCTGCCACAACCGCTTCAAATCCCTCTCAATCTCCCTTTTGCAAAGGGAGAAGTATGCGACTGCTAGCGCACTGTAATTGGATATCCGGAATTTCAGTAAACCCCTGGCACTTGAAAGGACAACGTCATGAAAAGTATCGCGAAAACGACTTTCCTGCATGCCCTCACGCTAGCGGGGTGCTTGGTGCTGCCAATTTTTGCAGTGTCAGCAAACGCCGCCGGCCTTTCACCGATCAAAGTGAAATCCGCCCTCGGCCAGCCGTTCGCGGCCGAGATCGACATCATCGGCCTGCCGCCAGAGGACTTTGAGTTTGAACTGGCCAAAGGCGCAATCGGCGGACCCGAGGCTTACGAGGCGGCCAAGCTGGTCTATCCCACGCTGGTCCGGCAGATGCGCATTTCCACCGAGCGCCGCGCCGATGGCAAGCCCGTACTCAGGATCGTCAGCAATGCGCCGATCAATGAGCCCGCCATCAACCTGCTGGTGGAATTCAACTGGCGCGGCGGGCGCCTGATGCAGAAATACTCGATCCTGCTGGATCCGCCAAAGTAGCCGGCGCGCAACCAGCGGCATGGGCGGCGGCCGTCAACACGCGAGATGAAGCAGGTATCGGCTCCAACGGTTTGAGACGGCCCCGATGAAAAAAATACGCTACGTCGATTCGCATACCGGTGGCGAGCCCACGCGCGTGGTGCTCGATGGCTTTCCGGACCTCGGCAACCTGCCGCTGGCGGCGCGCGTCGATGCCTTGCGCGCCAAACACGACCATTTTCGCGCCGCCGTTGCCACCGAACCGCGCGCCTCCGACGTGATGGTGGGTGCGCTGCTGCTGCCACCGGTGGATTCAGCCTCGGTCGCCTCGGTGATCTTTTTCAACAACGTCGGCTACCTCGGCATGTGCGGCCACGGCACCATCGGCGTGATCGCGACCCTGCAATACCTCGGCCGGATTTCGCCCGGCATTCACCAGATCGACACGCCGGTCGGCAGTGTCAGTTGCACGCTTCACGCCGATGGCAGCGTGTCGATCCAGAACATCATGTCCTGGCGTTTTCGTCATGCTGTGGTAGTCAATGTCGCCGGGGTTGGGCCGGTCAGCGGTGATATCGCCTGGGGCGGCAACTGGTTTTTCCTGGTCGATGCAAAGGACCGGAAGTTTGGCCTCGACTACATTGATGCGCTGCTTGATTACAGCCGCGCCATTCGCCTGGCGCTGGCCGCAGAAAAAATCACCGGGCCAAACGGCGAGGAAATCGATCATGTCGAGTTGTTCGGTGCCGCGTCCCATGACTCGCTCGACAGCCGCAATTTTGTCCTGTGCCCGGGCGGCGCCTATGACCGTTCGCCCTGCGGCACCGGCACCAGCGCCAAGCTCGCCTGCCTCGCCGCCGACGGCAAGCTTGCCGAAGGTGCGCCATGGCGGCAGGAGAGCATCGTCGGCAGCGTCTTCGAAGGCTCGTACCAGCACGTCGAAGGCGGCATCGTGCCCACCATCACCGGCCAGGCATTTGTCTGCGGCGAAGGCACCTTGCTGATGGACCCGGCGGATCCGTTTTGCTGGGGCCTCGGTTGATGCGTCGCGACGGCAAGTGCCGCCGCGTATCTTGTCGCGCGTAGCTGCCTCGCACACATGGCGGAACAGGAGCCTGATGTACTGGTGATTGGCGCCGGCGTGATCGGCCTGGCCTGCGCGTTCCGCCTCGCGCGGGAAGGAAAACGGGTGCTGCTGCTCGATCGCGACTTGCCGGGTCTCGGCGCGTCTTTCGGCAATGCCGGGCACATTGCCACCGAACAGATCTTTCCCCTCGCCTCGCCGGCCGTGTTGCGTAACGCGCTGGCCTACCTGTTCGATCGCGACAGTCCGTTGCGGGTGCGCCCCGGATACCTGTTATCCATCCTGCCATGGCTGCTGCGTTTCGCCTGGGCCGCGCGCCCAGGCGCGTTTGATCGCGGCGTCAAGGCATTGTGCGCATTGCAGCGCACCGCGGGTGCGGACATGGCGAGCCTGCTCGACGCCGCCGGCGCATCGCATCTGCTGAAAATGCACGGTCACCTGGTGCTGGTCGAGAAACCCGAATCCGTCGCGGCCGCACAGCGTGAAATTGCGCAGCTGGGAAAGTTTGGCATTGACGCGAGCTGGATATCGTCGGCGCAGGCAAAAGAGATCGCACCCGAGATCACCGCGCACCTCGAAGGCGCGCAGCGATTCACCGGCAGCGGCCATGTCGACGATCCGCACGCCGTCTGCACGGCCCTCTACGAAGCCTTTCTTGCCGCCGGCGGAAGATTTGTCCAGGCCAACGTGACAGCGATCGACAACACCACCACGGGATTCACCGCGCGTACCGCGGGCGGGACGATCCACGTGGGCACCCACGTCGTGCTCAGTTGCGGCGCCTGGTCGAAAACGCTGGCGGCGCAGTTCGGCTATCCGCTGCCGCTCGATACCGAGCGCGGTTATCACATCCATCTTCCGGGCGTGCTAATCCGTTGCCCGATTCCGGTCGCCTCGTATGAACGCAAAATCATCATGACGCCAATGTCCGGCGGCCTGCGCATGACCGGCAGTGTCGAGTTCGGCGGGCTGGCGTTGCCGCCAGATCCCCAGCGATATGCACTGCTGGTGCGCCACCTGCACGCGCTGACAGCCGATATCCCAATCGACAACATGACCACCTGGATGGGATTTCGCCCCTCGCTGCCGGACCACCTGCCGGTGCTGGGCCGGGCGCCCGATGGCCGGAACCTGTTCTTCGCGTTCGGCCACCAGCATCTTGGACTGACGCTGGCCGGGGTGACGGCGCGCATCATTGCCGCGCAAGTCATGGGCCGCGAGATGGAAATCAACCTGACGCCGTTTGCGCCGGACCGGTTCTGAATGACCCAATGGACAGCTTCCTTCCAGTGGCCATGAAGGTTTCCCGGCTTCCCACGCTGCTGGCGCGGGCGGCCAGTGTTGCGCTCGTCGTTGCCGCCGCGACCGCTTTCGCACCGTCGCCTGCCGCGAAACCGCTCAAGGTCCTGCACATTTCGCAGCAATCCATCGGCGGCGAAGCGCTCGATCCCGCGCGCATCAGTTCGGTGCTGGTCGCAAACCTCCTCGAAAACATCGTCGAGCCGATGCTTCAGTACGATTACCTGGCGCGGCCGCTGAAACTGATCCCGAATACCCTGGCGGAGATGCCGGCAGTGAGCGACGGCGGGCGCGTTTACCTGTGTCGCCTCAAGCGCGGCGTTATGTTTGCGCCGGATCCCGCGTTCAAAGGCAAGCCGCGCGAACTGAATGCGGCGGACTACGCCTACAGCTTTCGGCGCCTGTTCAATCCCAAGTACCGCTCGAGCCAGTTCTTCCTGGTGGACGGCAAGATTGCCGGCGCCGACGCGTTGCGGCAGGCGGCGCTCAAGGGTGCGGCGTTCGACGACGATAAACCCATTGCCGGGCTACAGGTGCTCGATCGCTACACGCTGCGCATCACCCTCAATGAACCGGACCTGAATTTCCTGCACGTGCTGGCCCAGCAAAACCTCGCCGCCGTGGCGCGCGAGGTGGTCGAATTCTACGGCGACGATGTTGGCGCCCATCCGGTCGGCACCGGCCCTTTCATGCTGGACGCCAGCAGCGAGACCAGCCGACTGGTGCTGGTCGCCAATCCGCACTTTCGCGAAGAGATTTTCCACGTGCCCGCGGACACCATCAGCGGTGATGATGCCGCCGCACAAAAAGCGGCCGGCGAATTGAAAGGCCGGCGCCTGCCGATGCTCGACCGGATCGAACTCACCTACACCACCGAAGACCAGCCGATGTGGCTTGCTTTTCTCGGACGCGATCTCGATCTGCTTCAAAACGTGCCGGTGGCGTTCATGAATTCGGCAGTGCCCAATGGCGTCCTGGCGCCAAACCTGCAAAGGCAGTCGGTTGCCATGCAGCGCTACACCTACCCCGCCCTCTGGTACGCCGCATTCAACATGCTCGATCCGGTGGTCGGCGGCTACACACCCGAACGCGTGGCGCTGCGGCGGGCGATTTCGCTGGCATTCGATCGCGACAAGGCGATCAACATCATTTTCAACGGCGGCGCGCTGCCGGCCCATAGCGTGGTGCCGCCGGGAATTGCCGGCTACGATGCGAAGTTCGCCACCGACGCGTTCGACTACGACTTGCCGCGCGCGAAAGCGCTGCTGGATCTGTTCGGATATGTCGATCGCGATGGCGACGGCTGGCGTGAATCGCCCGACGGCCGTCCGCTGACAATCACCTTCAGTTCGGTTGCGCAGCCGCGCTTCCGCCCCTGGGATGAACTCTGGTCGAAGTCATTCCAGCAATTGGGCCTGCGCATGATCCTGCAGAAAATGCACCAGGCCGAGCTCACCAAACTGCTGATGTCGGCCAAGCACCAGTTGGGCATGACGGCCTGGAACATGGACTATCCGGACGGTGAGGATTTCTTCGTCATCTTGCATGGGCCAGGCGCCGGCACGGTGAACAATGCCCACTTCTCGCTTCCGGCATACGACCAGCTATTTGCGCAAACACAGAAGCTGACGGATTCGCCGCAACGCGACCTGCTCTACCGGCAGATGGACAAGCTTGCGTTTGCGTACCTGCCCATCGTGATGCACCTGTATCCGGTGCGCGCTGCCCTCACGCACCCGTGGGTGAAAGGCTTCAAACCACACCCGGTGCATTTGGAGCCGTGGAAGTATCTCGATATCGATGTGGCGGCGCGAACAGCCGCGACCGGTAAGGACTGAAAATCGTCGTCCCAGCGCGGCGGCTGAAACTGAAGGATCTGTTTGCCGCGCATGCGAAGTCCCAGCTTTGCGAGTAGTGGTGGGCCGGATGCAGGGCGACAAAAAAAGTCTTGAACCACTGAGAACACAGAGAACACGGAGAAAAGGCGAAATCGAAAGTGCTTTTCTCCGTGACCTCTGTGTTCTCTGTGGTTCAAGAATGTTGTCGGGAATTTTTACTGACCCAGTCGCCCGGCGTCCCAAGGGACGCGAATCCCCCGTTTCACCGTCCGCCGGGACGACGGCAAAAACTAAACCTCCCCGCGCACCATCCGCAGCAACCGATCCACCACCGTCTCGCCATCCGCGCGCAAGGCGTTGTGTTCGTATTGATTGGTGATCCACAGTTTCATGTTCGGCACGACTCGCGACGTCTCTTCTGAAAACTCGCGGTGCACGTACATGTCGTCGAAGTAAACCGCCGCCGCCACCGGCACCCGGTTCTGCTTCATTTTTTCGACATCGTAGAGCATCGGCCACGTGGCGTCAGCGGCGAGAAGGTCGGCAGCCGGCTTGAGCGGCTGCAATTGCGGATAGGTATCGAACATCGACCGG
>JANNGY010000607.1:0-13087 GCA_031404095.1 Betaproteobacteria bacterium
GTGCTGGATGCCGGCATTGTTGACCAGGATGTCGATGGCGCCATTGGCGAGTACTTCTTTCATCAGCGCTTCGACTTGCCGCGGATCGCTCAGGTTGTGGCTGTGGCACTCGGCCGACAACGCGCCGGCGGCGAGCACGGCCTGTCGCGCGGTTTCCTGCTGTTCGGGCGTGGCGATGCCGTGCAGCACGATGTGGCAGGCCTCGGCGGCCAGCGCCTCGGCGACGGCGAGGCCGATGCCCTGGAACGATCCTGTGACGAGGGCACGACGACCCTTGGGTGATGGTGTCATTTGCTTTCGCCCTCCGATTGAAAGACCTTGCGCAATTCTGTCTTCAGCACCTTGCCGTAGTTGTTCTTCGGCAGGCTGTCGAGAAAGTGGTATTCCTTGGGCCGCTTGAAGCGGGCGATGTGTTCGAGGCATAAAGCATCGAGCTCCGCGGCATCGAGTTGCTTTTCATCGACGCCGACACCGACCACGAACGCGACCACGACTTCACCCCACTCCGCATCGGTGCGGCCAACCACCGACACTTCGCGCACCGACGGGTGCTTCAGCAGCACTTCCTCGACCTCGCGCGGATAGATATTCGAGCCGCCAGAAATGATCACGTCCTTGGACCGATCCTTGAGCGTGAGAAAGCCGTCGGCATCGAGGCTGCCGAGGTCGCCGGTCCACAGCCAGCCGTCGCGCAACGTGGTCGCGGTCGCGCCGGGATTCTTCCAGTAGCCGGCCATGACCGGGTCGCCGCGGGCGAGGATCTCGCCAGTCTCGCCGTGCGGCAGTGCATTACCGGTCGAATCGGCCACGCGCACTTCCACCAACGACTGCGCCACGCCCACCGAGGCGATCCGTTCCAGCCAGCGCGGGTGGCTGCGGTCGGCCAGATGCTCGCGGGCGAGCGCGGTGATGCACATCGGGCATTCGCCCTGGCCGAAAATCTGCACGAAGCGGTCACCCATGACGTCGAGCGCCTTGCGAATATCCTCGACATACATCGGGCCGCCGCCGTAAACGATGGTTTTGAAACCGCTCGCGCCGGCACCTGTGGCGGCGATGTGATCGACCAGGCGTTTCACCATGGTCGGTGCGGCGAACATCGACAGCCGGCCGACACGTTCGGCGAGCATGACCAGTTCCGCCGCATCGAACCCGCCGGACTCCGGCACCACGTGACGTGCCGCCTTCTGCACGTGCATGAAGTTGTACAGGCCCGCGCCGTGTGACATCGGCGCCGCATAGACGATGGCGTCGGCCGGATCGACCGGATCGACATCGCTGAAATAGCAGGTGGTCATGGCCAGCAGGTTGCGATGGGTCTGCATCACGCCCTTGGGATGGCCGGTGGTGCCGGAGGTGTAGAACAGCCAGGCGAGATCGTCGGCGGCGCGCGGCTGAATGGCGATAGGAGCCGCGTTCAACATCGCCGCGTATTCGGCGGTGCCCGGCGTAATCGCTCGCTTGATCGCGGGGATGTTGTCGACCAGCGGCATCGCCTCGGCCGCCAGATCGGGGCTGACGAACAGGCACGATACTTCGGCATTTTCCAGGATGTAGGCCAGCTCGCGCGGATGCAGCTTGGCATTGACCGGCACGACGGCGAGGCCCGCCCACCAGATGCCATAGAGCACTTCCAGGTATTCCGGGCAGTTGGTCATGAATGCGGCGACCCGGTCTCCCGGCTTGAGGCCCAGCGTGTCGCGCAGGTATCCGGCGATGCCGGCGGCGCGTGCGGCCAGCATCCGGTAATCGAACAGGCGGCGTTCGCCGAGCATTACCGCCGGCCGCGAGGGAAAAACAGTCGCGCTGCGGACCAGCAACTGGGCGATATTCATCGGGCCGCCTCGAGGATGCTCACGTAGTTGGCGACGGCCGATCCGCCCATGTTGAATACGCCTGCCAGGCTGGCGCCGGGAATCTGCATCTCACCCGCCTCGCCGCACAATTGCATCGCGGCGATGACATGCATCGAGACGCCGGTCGCGCCGATCGGATGGCCCTTGGCTTTCAAGCCGCCGGAACGGTTGACCGGCAAGCGGCCATTTGCATAAACGGTGCCATCGTCGAGCACCCGCCTGCCCTCACCGGCCGGGGCCAGGCCCATGGCTTCGTAGGCGAGCAATTCGGCGATGGTGAAACAATCGTGCACTTCCGCCAGCGACAGATCATTGACGGCGCAGCCGGCCAGCGCCAGCGCGTTCTGCCAGGCGCGTTGCGGCCCCGCGAACGATACCGGGTCGCGGCGCGACATCGGCAGGAAATCGTTGACCTGGCTACGGGCGCGGAAACGTACCCCCCGCCTGAAACGCGGCAGCAACGATTCATCGACCAGGATCAATGCCGCGGCCCCGTCGGAAACCAGCGAGCAATCGGTCTTGCGAAGCGGCGCGGCAATGAGCGGATTCTTGTCGGAAATCGTGTTGCAAAAATCGAAGCCGATGTCCTTGCGTATCTGCGCCCACGGATTGTCCACGCCGTTGGCGTGGTTTTTCGCGGCGATCATCGCCAGTGTGTCGGCATGATCGCCGTATCGTTCAAAGTAGCTCGCGGCCATCTGCGCGAAAATACCCGGGAAAGTCATGCCACGGGCGGCTTCTTCTTTCACATACGACGCCGCGCCGAGCGCGCGGGTGACTTCTTCACCGGAGACCGCGGTCATTTTTTCCGCGCCGACGACGAGTGCAATCTTGCATTGTCCCGCTTCAATCGCATTCACGGCAGAGAACACCGCGGCCGCGCCGGACGCGCAGGCGTTCTCCACCCGCGTGGCCGGTTTCCAGCGCAGGCCGTCATCGGCCTGCAATACCAGCGACGAACAGAAGGTCTCCGGCACAAAGCCGCCGTTGAGATTGCCCAGCCAGATGCCATCCACTTCCTCCGCGCCGACCGGAGCATCGGCCATGGCCTGCCGGCTGACGCCGACGATCAGCGATTCAACGTCTTCATTGGCGAGACGGCCAAAGGGTGAGTGTGCCCACCCCGCAATACAGGCGCCCATACGATCCACTCCGATGATTTTTTGACACCACATCCGGTCGCGATCATCGCCGCGGCCGGGATTCATCACCGCCGGCGAAGCTTGCCCACGATGCCGGTGGGAAAGTAATACACCGACAGCACAAACAATACGCCCAGCCACAGCAGCCAGCGGTCCGGCGAAAACAGGGCAGACAACCACGGCAGCCCGCTGGTGGCCTCGCTGCCGAGGCGCAGCAGATCCTGCAGGTAACTCTGCGCGACCACAAACAGCGCGGCGCCGATGGCGGCACCGTAAATGGTGCCCATGCCGCCGATCACCACGATCAGCAGGACGTCGATCATGATCTCGAATGACAGCGAGGTGTCGGGCCCGTTGTAACGCAGCCAGAACGCCAGCATCACCCCGGCGAGCGTGGCGAACAGGGCAGAGAGCACGCTGGCGGCAGTGCGATAGACGACGACACGATAGCCGATGGCCTCGGCGCGAAATTCATTTTCGCGAATCGCCTGCAGCACGCGGCCGAACGGCGAATTGACGATACGCAACATGGTAAGCATCAGCGCCAGCGCGACGGCAAACAGCAGGTAGTAACAGATCAGCCTGCCATCGATGGTGGCGCCGAGAAATTTTTCATTCATCAGCAGGAATCCGCCGGACAGCACATCGGGCAACTTGAAGTTGAGGCCATCATCTCCGCCGGTGATATCCGACAGTTGCGAAGCCAGCGTCTGGAAGGCGGAAGCGACCGCCAGCGTGATCATGGCAAAGAAAATCGCCCGCACCCGTAAGGAGAACAGGCCGACCGCCAGCGCCAGCACGAACGACAAGGCGAGCGATCCGGCGAGACCGATGGCGATGGCTTCCCAGGTCGGGCCGTAACGCGAGCAGGCGATGGCGATGCCGTAGGCGCCGATACCAAAGAACATGGTGTGGGCAAAACTGACGATGCCGGTGTAACCCAGCAGTAAATCAAAGCTCGCCACCAGCACCAGGAACACCAGCACCTTGGCGGCCACACTCAGGGCTTTCACCCCGGGGAAAAGAAACGGGGCAAATGCCAGTGCCAGCAGCAGCAGGACCAGCAGTATTGCCAGTACGCGGCTGCGCGGGAGATCGTTTGACAGGAGGCGGTTCAGCATGGGTGTTCCATTCGCGGCCTATTGGTAATCGTGTGTACCGCGTTGACGAATTGCGAAGCTGGAAATGGTGCGGCAATTCCCCCCTTTGAAAAAGGGGGGCAGGGGGGATTTTCGGTGGTTGCACAATGATGACCACCGTAAATCCCCCTCGATCCCTGCAGGACGCGCAGCCCACTGCATTGGGCTGCCGTTCCGCAGGCGAGCGGCACGCCGCTCGAAACCCCTGCTCCACCCCCTTTTTCAAAGGGGGAAGGTCCTCTCAAGAATCGTGCTCCATGACTTGCCATTTATAGACGCGACTTTCTGTTACCGGTTCACTACGGGATACACGCCCTGCGGCCGCCACAGCAACACGGCCATCATCAGGGCAATATTGGAAAACAGCGCGACCTTGGGCGCGAGGAAGCCGGTGTAGTTGGCCATCAGCCCGACCAGCAGCGCACCGATCAGCGCCCCGCCGGTGGAACCGAGCCCGCCGATGATGATGACGATAAAAATAAGCACGTTGACCTGCGCACCCATCTGCGGCGTCACGCTTTGCTGGTACATGCCCCACATCACGCCGCCCAGGCCCGCGAGCGCGCTGCCGACCACAAACACACCGACGAACAGGCGGCGGATGCGATAACCCAGCGATTCCACCATTTCGCGATCCTGTACGCCGGCGCGAATCAGCAGGCCGACCTTGGTGCGGCCCAATGTCCAGGCGAGGCCGCCAAATACCGCTAAACCTACCACCATGGCGATCAGGCGGAATTTTTCGATGGCCGCATCACCGAACAGCAGCGCGCCGCGCATGCCTTCCGGCAGCGGCAGCGGAATTTGCTGCGGACCCCAGATGACCTTGATCAGTTCTTCGCCGATGATCATGCCGCCCATGGTGATGAGGATCTGTTTCAGGTGCTGTCCATACACCGGCCGCACGATGAAACGCTCGAAGGCCAGGCCGACCGCGCCCGCCACCAGCATGGCAATCAGCATCGCCGGAAACACCGCCACCAGATTTCGCCACAACTCCTGCGAGCCGGTCCAGTCGCCCATGGCGCCGAGCACGCTGGTGGCAACGAAGGCGCCGAGCGCGATGAAGACCCCGTGGCCGAAATTGAGCACGTCCATCAGGCCGAATACCAGCGTGAGGCCGGAGGCGATGATGAAGATGATCATGCCCATGGCGAGGCCGGCTACCGTCAGCGTGAGCCAGGTGGAGCCGGAGCCGACCAGCGGCAATGCCAGCAGTGCCAGCACCGGCACCAGCACGAGCGGTTTCCAGTCAAAATCAAGCGCCTTCATAGCGACAATCCCAGCAACGACCGCTGCATGTTTTCATCCTCGGCAAGCGCCTGCATCGACCCGCTGTGCACCACCTGGCCGTTGTCCATCACCGCCACGGTGTCGCCCAACCGTTTGGCGAAATTGATGTTCTGTTCCACCAGCAGGATCGTCACGCCGCTGCGCTTGAGTTCGGCAAAGGCGTCGATCATGTTGTTGATGATGGCGGGTGCGAGGCCCTTGCTTGGTTCATCGACGATCAGCAACTGGCGTGGTTCGATGATGGCGCGTGCCACGGCCAGCATCTGTTTCTGCCCGCCGGAGAGTTTTCCTGCGGGGTGCGACCAGAATTTCTCCACCGCGGGGAACAGGGAAAAAATCCACTTCAGGCGGGTGTCGTCCATGTCGGCGGCGCGCTGGGCGCGGCGTGCGGCGAGTAGCATGTTTTCCTTCACCGTCAGGTCGGAAAAAATCCCCATCGTTTCGGGCACGTAGGCAATTTCGAGCGCGGCGATCTCTGGCGTGCTCATGCTGGTGATATCGATGCCGGCAAAATTGATCTTGCCGGCAGACGCGCGCCACAGGCCCATGATGGTTCGAAGCGTCGTGGTCTTGCCGGCGCCGTTGCGGCCGAGCAGCATGGTCAGCTGGCCGCGCGGCACCGCCAGATCCACGCCGTGCAGGATGTGGTAGGCGCCGATGTTGGTGTGCACGCCGTCGAGCGTGAGGAGCGGTGCGCTCATGCTGGCACGGCCGTGGCCGTCGGGGTGATACCGAGGTAGGCCTCCTGGACAATCGGCGAGGCGATGACCGCGGCGGGTTCGCCGTCGGCCACCAACATTCCGTTGTGCAGCACGATGATGCGGTCGGCGAGTTCACGCACGACGTCCATCTTGTGCTCGACCAGCAGGATAGTCTTGGTCTTGTCCTGCCGCAGGCGGCGTATCAGGTTGAGCACCGCCGGCACCTCGTCGGCACTCATGCCGGCGGTCGGCTCATCGAACATGAATACCTGCGATTCCAGCGCCATCAGCATCGCGACTTCGAGCTTGCGCTGGTCGCCGTGCGACAGGCTGGCCACGTCGCTGTCCGCCTTGTCGCTCAGCGCGACCGACTCGAGGATTTCATTGGCGCGCGCGATCAGCGCACCGTGGTCGCTCCAGATGCTCCACAAATTCAGGCCGCGATGGTGCGAGCCTTCGCGTGTGGCCTGCACCGTGACACGCACGTTTTCCAGCACGCTCAGGTGGGGAAACAGGTTGGTCAGTTGGAAAGCCCGTCCCAGTCCGGCGCGGGTTCGCGCGGAGGCGGACAAACCGGTGATGTCTTTTCCATTCAGCGTCACGGTACCGCTGCTCGCTGCGAGTTGGCCGGAGATCAGGTTGAAGTAGGTGGTCTTGCCGGCGCCGTTGGGGCCGACGATGGCGGTCAACGTGCCCGGCTGGAATGTACAGCTCACGGAATTGACCGCAATATGGCCGCCGAAACGGATGGTCAGATCATGAGTGGTCAGCAGCGCCATGTGTGTCGGTGGTGGAGTTCAACGCGTTGGGGTAGGCGGTGTAGAAGCGGGCGCCGGCGGCGCTTTAGAGATTGCCGGGCCTCGCGATAGATGGTCCAGCATGGCAATGATCGCCATCATCTGCGGTGCCGATTTCTTGGCGTAATTTGCGTCGTCGTAACCCCACCAATCCCAGCAACTGTTGGTCGAGCCTTTTCCGGTCTGCGGATAGAGCACGACGATGTTGTTACTGTCGGCCCAGCGATTAAATCCGGCATGTCGCACGAATTCCTGGCCGACGTCTGTTGTGTTCTGCTTGCAACCGTGCAGGGCGACATGAACGCGGCATGGCCCGGCCGCGCAGGATTTGGGAATGTAAACCCAGCCCGCCGTTCCCATGCCGTGCCCCGTGACAAAGGCAGACTGGTCGAACTCGATGAGACTGCCGGCGGCATCGCTGCTGCGGGCATTCAATGCACCATAGAGGTGTTGCAGCAGTGCGCCGGCCAGGTCGAATCCGCAGTTGTTGATAAACGGCGTCACCATGGTGAGGCAGGCCGCGCCATAGTTGTCGGTGACGAAACTATGTTCGCTGGGAATGTCTTTCTTGTGAACGATGTTCGCCGCCGGCAGGAAGTTCTGATAGTAAGCCTGCAGCGACGTGGTTGTCGCTTCCTTGACGACGCTATCGTTGGCGGCGGAGAACAAGTAGATCTTCGAGGCGGCGAGGTTGGAGGTGGCATCGATCGCACCCTCTTTGGCCCACTGGTTGGTGATCGCGGCCAGATCGGCGACCGGAATGGGCGCTTTGCCGAAGCAGCGTGTCAGCGCGCTGACTATCGAGCCTTCCGCACAATTGAATGGCCCGCCCGTAATGGCGGCCGCGCCCGTCTTGAAGCGGGATGAGTAGGCGACGTGCAATTGGACCGCCATGTAGGCGCCGGAGGAGACGCCGGAGACGGTCGTCTGGGTCGTGTCGATGTTCAGTTGCGGCAGGGGGGCGGCGATGGCGGTGGTCGCGATCAGTGTGGCAGCGCCCAGTAAGTATCGAAGTTGTTGCATGTGCTTCTCCATTTGTACTTAGGCTATCGCCTGTCAATTCCATGTTCAGCTATCCCGGCTGGCTCCTTCCCCCGGCGACGGGGGAAGGTAGGGATGGGGGCGATACCAACTGCAGCGACACCCCCATCCCAGCCTTCCCCCGTTTTCACGGGGGAAGGAGCCAGAGGTTAGCGCCTGTTGCGGATCGGCACATTCATGTCCTCCGGCTTGATCTCGCGAACCAGTTCCGGCACCGCCCAGGCGAGCGCCGGGTCGACCTTGATCTTGAAGTGATACATGCTTTGCATCGCCTGGTGGTCCTCCTTGCGGAAGGTCATTTTGCCCTTGGGCGTGTCAAAACTCATGCCTTCCATCGCCTTGATGAGCGCCTCGCTGCCGGTATCGCCATGGGTTGCTTTCAGCGCCGTTACCAGCGCCATCGCCGCGGCAAAGCCACCGGCGGTGAAGAAGTCCGGTGGCGTCTTGAATTTCGCCATGTGACGGCTGACGAGAACGGCGTTGAGCGGATTTTTCGGAATATCGTAATAGTAGTAAGTGGCACCTTCCATGCCGGGGAAATTCTTGTACACCGACATGGCCGGCAGGATGTTGCCGCCGGTAACGATCTCGATCCCGTAGCGTTTCAGGTCGAGGTCGGCGATCTTGAAGGGGTTGCCGGCACCGGCCCAGATGATCCAGATGAGCTTGCGGCCGGGCTTGTCCTTGAGTTTGTCGATGATGCGCTGCGCGCCGGCGGTGAAGTCGGTGGTGCCGGCCGGCAGGTATTCCTCATGAACCACCTTGGCCTGCTTGAGCGCGTCCTTGAAGGCCTTTACCCCGTCGCGGCCGAAGGCATTGTCCTGCCCAAGGGTAGCGAGACTGACGCCGGGTTTGTCTTGCGCCACGGCGTTCGAGATCGCGTCCTGCGAACTGTTGCGACCGGTGCGGAAAATGTATTTGTTCCATTTGTCGCCAGTAATTGAATCCGCCACGGCGGGCTCGATCAGCAGGATCTTCTTGTACTCTTCGGCCACCGGCAGCATCGCCAGTGACGCGCCGGAACCGGTGGCGCCGACGGCGATATCGGCCTTGTCATCGGAATAAGCGGCGGCGAGCTGCGATTTGGCGACATCTGGCTTGCCCTGGGCGTCGCGTTCGACGACGACGATCTTCCTGCCTGCAACCATCATGGTGCCGTTGGTGGCGTAGTCGAGTCCCACCTGGAAACCGGTCTGGGTCTGTTTGGTATAGGCCTCGAGCGGGCCGGTCTTGTCGAAGATGAATCCGATGCGAATGTCCTTGGCCTGGCCCCAGGCTAGCGTACTTGTCAGCAGCGTAAATACGGCAATGCAGAATCGCGCCTTCATATGATCCCTCCTCGTTACGGACCGTTTGTGTTGCGGTAATGCAACTCGTGCCGGCAGATTTCTTTTAACCGCCTTGCACTTCGCAATTTTCTTTGTTACGATTAATTCAACAACTAATGAATTTTACCGTGACTTTGCCCGGCTCAACAAGTCGGCGCATTGAATTGCGCAAAAAATTTCTGCAGACATCTTCACTTAAAACCCCCCGAGGAGGAGAGAAACATGAAACAGAAAGCCATGAGTGTTGCCATTGCCGCCATGTTGTTCGGCGCCGGATCGGTGTCTGCGCAACAGGCGCCGTCAACTGCGCCCGCTACCGCCAAGGCGGGCGACAGCGAGAAAGTTGAAACCATCACCGTCACCGCGCGGCGGCGTGAAGAACTGATCCAGGATGTTCCGGGCGCCGTCACCGCTTTTTCCGGCGCGACCCTCGAAAAGTGGGCGATGCCGGATGTTACCGCCATCGCCGACATGGTTCCGAATACCACGCTGAAGGCCTCGCGGGCAACCAACACCACGCTCACCGCGTTCATCCGCGGTATCGGCCAGCAGGATCCGGTGGCCGGCTATGAACAGGGCGTTGGCATCTATCTCGACGACATTTACCTGGCGCGTCCGCAGGGGGCGCTGTCGGATATCTATGATCTCGAGCGGATCGAAGTCCTGCGCGGACCGCAAGGCACGCTCTATGGACGCAACACCATCGGCGGGGCCGTCAAGTATGTGACCCGCAAGTTGTCCAGCAAAGCCGAAGTGAGCGTCAAGGCAACCCTCGGCGACTATAGTGAACAGGATCTGGTGGTAAAGGGGAGCGTGCCGCTTTCCGACACGTTCAGGATCGGTGGCACCATCGCCTCGTTCAACCGCGATGGTTACGGCACCAACGTCATCAACGGCACCGAGAACTACAACAAGGAAGTCCTGGCCGGCCGCATCAGCGCCGAATTCACGCCGAACAGTTCGCTTTTCATCCGCCTTGCCGCCGATCGCACGGTCGATGACTCGCTCCCCAAGGTCGGCTATCGCCTGACGCCCGGCCCGGCCCCGACCAGTCTGCCCGTGCTTGCCAACAATTACGACACGCGCGCCAATTTGTATACGGTGCTCGGAAACGCCCAGCAAATCATCTCCCATGGCGAATCCCTACTGATCGACTGGACGATTGATCCGACCCTGTCGTTCAAGTCGATCACCGCCAATCGCGGCGACAAATCCTATGCGCCGATCGACTTCGACTCGCTCAATACGCCGCTGTTCGAGGCGCCGGCCATTTACAAGAATGAGCAGCAGAGCCAGGAGTTTCAGCTGACCTACACCGGTTCGAAATGGCAGGGCGTCGCCGGTGTTTTCTACATGAAGGCGAACGCATTCAACGAATTTGACGTGCTGTTCAACGCATCGGGCGGACTGTCCCTGTACACGTTGGACGACATCGACTCCAAGACCTGGGCCGCGTTTGCCGATGTCAGCTACAACGTGACCAATGATTTCGACCTCAACTTTGGCGGCCGCTACACCAGTGATGAACGCCGGGCGCGCATCTACAGGCGGACTTACCTTGGCCTCGGCGGATCGCCGACGCTCGGAAACCCGAGCGCCGTGGGACTCCCCCCCGGTACCGACATGAGCAAGGACGACCTGAACCGGACCGACAACAAATTCACACCCAAGATCGGCTTCGGCTGGAAGTTTGCCCCGGAACACAACCTGTACGGGTCCTACGCGGAAGGCTTCAAGGGCGGGTTCTTCGATCCGCGCATGGACTTGGGCGGAAACCCCACCAGTGCGACTTCGCTTGAAAAACGCAAGGGTGTCGAGCCCGAAGAAGCCAACACCGTTGAACTGGGCCTGAAGTCGACCTTCAATAAAGGCCGCATCCAGACGAATGCCGCCGTGTTCTACACCGACTACCAAAATGTGCAGATCCCCGGGTCGATTCCGACTTTCAACGCGGCCGGTGTGGTTACCGGTTTTGCCGGCAACGTGACCAATGCCGGCAAGGCCAAGATCATGGGCCTCGAACTGGAAGCGATTGCGCGCGTCACCGACGCATTCACGGTCAGCGGCATGGTCGGCTTCATCAATGCCGAGTACAAGGAATGGCTAGTGGCCAATGGGCTCACCGGCAGCGCGGCTGCCCTGGTAAACGTCGCAAGCGGGGCAGAGTTCCAGAACACGCCGGAAAAAGCAGCCAACCTCTCCGCGACCTACGAATGGCCGCTCGGGATGTTTGGCAGCGACGGCACACTGGCGCTGGGCAACAGCCTGTCCTACAAAAGCAAGGTGTACCAGACCGAATTTGTGCGCCCGACCGGCGTGGCCTCGATTGACGCGCTGATACCGGCGAATCTGATGTTGGCGCAATCGGGTTACACGCTGTGGGATGCCAGCCTGGTATGGACCAGCAAGGATCGCAAGATCCAGGTCGCACTGAATGGCCGCAACCTGACGGACAAGCGCTACAAGGTGGCCGGCTATAACTTTGTCAGCTTCTTCAACACGGTCACGGCGTTCTACGGCGATCCGCGTACCTACAAGGCTTCCGTCACCCTGAAGTTCTGACGCAAACGGTGACCCGCGCCCTCGATAGTTTATCCAGGGCGCGGGTTGTGGCTTGATTTGGAACGTGCGGAAGGTGAGCGATGCGACGGTACGAACAGGCGGCCAATGATTATGCAATTGGCTCGTGTTCACAAGTATGCGCAGTCGCGCCAGACGCCGACTCAAATGGGCCTCTTCCACTGCCTCTACCTATACCCGCCGCCACGGTGGATTTTCCGTGTTACTTGACGGCGGCCTTCCTGGCGGGCAGCTTTCCGCGGCGTGCGCACAGGCTGCGGAAGCCAGCCGCACAAAATTCAACCATTCGCGGTTCGATCGACGCAAGATCATCCGAGCGGCAGACGCCGCCACTGAGGCGGTCAAGCCGGCCGGTACGCGAAAGGGCGAGCGTGAGGGAGCCGGTCAGAAAATGAAAGCACCAGAACAGTTCTTCCTCGCGCGCTTCCGGCATGGCGCGCTTTACCAGGGCAATCAGCCGGTGCACCAGCGGATCGAAATACGACATGATGTATTGCGCCACGTGCGATGCGTCATTGTTGACCAGCGCGATCAGGCGGAAATAGTTTTTCCAGCCATCGTCGCCTTTGCGCGCCCGTTCCAGCAGGGGTATGACGAAGGCAGCGACGGCTCCCTCGACGGTAACCTTGTCGCCACACTCGGCCTCGTAGACATTGAACGCTTCCATGCGTTCGGAAAATACCAGTTCGGAGCGGCGCTCCAGCACCGCGTCGAACAAGCCCTGCTTGGTGGCGAAATAATAATGCGCGAGCGCCGCGTCGACATTGGCCAATTCCGCCACCTCGCGCATGGTGACGCCATCGAAGCCGCGCTTGGAAAACAGGTCCTCGGCGGCATCCAGTATCCGTTCCGCCGCGACCACGCTGCCGTCAGCCTTGCGCGGCCGGCCAACCGTCGCGCGTTTGCGTTTCGACACTGCCGGCTTCGACACCGCCGGCTTCGGTGCCACGGCCTTGGACGCCATCGGCTTGGCCGCCCTGCTCTTGATGCTGCCCCGTTCACTGCCTTTGTCGCGGCTGATTTTCATCTGCGCTCGTTCATGGGTTTTTGTCGCGGCGGTGACCGCTACCGGTCCGGCATCGATGCGCCGCAGATTTCAAGGATGTCTCATTCTAATTGCTTAAGGGCGCTGTGATGAACTATGTCGATGTGTTTTACCGGAGCGATGATGGCCTGCGACTTTATGCGCGCGACTATCCCGGTCCCGCGA
>JANNGY010000608.1:0-3531 GCA_031404095.1 Betaproteobacteria bacterium
CCACCCCCACCCCCCACCCGCTGCGATGCCAAATACCCTCGACCTCTTTCCCGACCACCCCGCCCCCGTGCCCGGCAGCATGATGGAGCTGGTCGCGATTCCCGGCATCAAGCTCACGCCTGCGCAACGAGCGTTCAAACAACTGGTTGCCGACATCGAGGTGACCGAGAATCAATTGCAGGAACTGGGCGGATTACTGGATGGATTTCGTCCGCTGTTCTCAGCAAAACTCAATCCCTTGCAGGATGAGCGCGACGCCATCAACCACGAGCTGGTGCAGTTTCTTGACGCGAATCTTTCGCGCAAGGGATGGACTGCGAATCAACGCAAGACCATGCGCGATATGATCTGCACGGTCGCGGAGTTGCTGTTCGGCAGCGCGTACCACGACGAGATGGTGGCCTTGTTCGACCGGCACAGCGATATCACGATCGCAGGCATGGCGGCCGCCGAAAAAAGGGAATTCGTCGAGGACATCGAAAAGACGCTTGGCGTCGAGCTGGACGCGGAATTATTGGACTCGCGCAGTACGGAAGAAATGTTGCGCGAAGCGCTGCGGCAAATTCAACAGGAAGACCAGGAGCGCGCTGAGGCGGCCGATGCGCGCGCGGCGGCAAAACGCGGTGGCAAGAAATCCGCCCGCGCCCTTCAGGCAGAAAAGCAGGCGCTCGATGCGGCAAAATTGCTGAAGGAAATCTACCGCCGGCTGACCAGCGCCCTGCATCCGGATCGCGAACTGGACCTCGACGAGCGCGCGCGCAAGACCGTGCTCATGGCAGAGGTGAACAAGGCCTACGCGGATGAAGACCTGCTGAAACTGTTGCACCTGCAATGGCAGGCCGTGAAAGTCGATTCGCGCGCCGCCGCCACCATGGCCGACGAGAAATTGCGCGTGATCAACCAGTCCCTCCGCCAGCAGCAGAAGGAGCTGACACTGGAATGCCGCGAAATCGAAGCGCTGATTCGCGAAGAATTCCACCTTGCGGGATTCGGTGCGCTGTCGAAGCCAGTGCTGCAGAAGGCGCTTACCGCACAGGCCGCCAAGGCTCGCGCAGGCAACAAGAACTTGCGGCAAGATTTGGCCGCGATCAAGCGCAGCGAAGTGGAATTCAAAGGCTGGTTAAAGGTGCAACGTGAGTTTGCGAAGGAAGAAGAGTGGCTTGATGACGTTATGCTCGCTGAACTCATGCGCGCGAAGCCCGGACGGCGGCGCTGAAGGTGGCGCCCTGGCCGAGCTTGTGATCAGGAATCCCAATGTCGCTGTTGCCGGCCGCGTGCTTTCGGAAATTTCCAGGGTCTCAGGACGCAGCAGTTTGTAAGGGCGCGCGGTAGCGGCACGGTCTTTCACAAGCGCTCAGCCAAAGTGGGCGAGATAAGGCGCTGTCCTACGCACCTTTCCCCCTATCGCTGATTTTTCAACGCTGTTGGTGTCGACACACTGGAAGCTACGCTTTCTGACTTGGACACCATCATGGCGCAATCCCATCAGGCCCATTCGCGCACGCTTCCCGTTGAGCCCCATGCGTATTCGAGCCCTGAAGGACACAGGAGACATAGGCTTGCGAGGATGGCTACCATGTTTGCATTACTGCCGGCCCTCGCCATTGCGGTGGGCCCGGTCGCAAAAGAGCAAGCCAAGGCTTCGCTGACACCTGCTCAATCCTCTGTCACCACCGCGGCCAAGAGTGCGCCACGTGCAGAAGCGCCCTCAAACCCCTCGCCCCATGTAGCCCGAATTCTCGACACCGCCAGGACACCGGCGCTCGCGGCGGGGTCGCGCGGCGAAGCCGTGGTGCGCGCACAGATCCTGCTTGACCGCGCCTGGTTCTCGCTGGGCGAAATCGATGGCGGGTTTGGCGCCAATATGACAAGGGCGGTCAAGGCATTCCAGTCCACCCACGAACTGGAGGCGACCGGCCGCATCAACGCCGCCACCTGGCAGGCGCTCACGTCCGACGATGCGCCGGTCATCATCAGTTATACCGTGACGGACAAGGATGCCAATGGGCCATTCGTCAAGATTCCCGCCGACCTGATGGTGCGCGCTGAGCTCAAATTGCTCGGCTATGAAAACGTCACCGAGGCGCTGGCAGAGAAATTCCACATGAGCCCGGGCTTGTTGCGCGAACTCAATCCGCGCCGTTCATTCAAATCGGGCGATGAGATCGCGGTGCCGAATATTGTGGAGAAATCACCCGCTCGCGGTAAAGCGGCATCGATTGCTTTGATCAAGGCGGAAAAACAATTGCAGGTGCTGGACCGCGAAGGCAGGACGCTCGCGGTATTCCCCGTCAGTATCGGTGGCTCGCGTGATCCGTTGCCGGTGGGCAAGCTGAAGATTGCCAATGAAGTGACCGATCCGGTTTTCTATTACGATCCCGCGCTGATCTGGGACGCGAAGTCACATTACACGAAGGTGCAATTGGCGCCCGGCCCGAACAGTCCCATCGGCGTGGTGTGGATGGGCCTGAGCAAAAACACTGGGGCATTCACGGCACGCCACAGCCATCGCGCGTCGGGCGCATGGAGACCCACGGCTGTATTCACCTCACCAATTGGGATGCGCAACGACTCTCCGCCCTCGGTGCGGCGGGGTTTGTGGTGGATGTGCGGGGCTAGTCCGCCGAGATGCCCATGAGGCGTTGGCACACCTGGAGCAACGTGGAAAAACTTGCGGGTCTGATACTGCCAGTCGGTGGCCTGCTGTGCGGCCTGTTATGGTTTACCCTGCGCGCCGAGGCGCCAATGATGCGTTCACCACGCGGCGCTGCAGTTCCTGTGGCTCCCCCGCAAAAAAGCGCGGCGGCCATTCTGCCAGCCGCCGTGCCGCGTGCCTGTGCCGCTTTTTTGCGTTCCGCTGCCGTCGGCGACGCCGGCGCCAGTATCGGTGATGACGCAGATGCTGACGTCCGCTTGCTGGCCGGGCGTGGTCTCATCATCCCTGTGGACGGCATCGAAAAAAGGTCGCTTTACGATTCCTTTAGCGATGGACGCGGCGCGCGCAAACATGAGGCCATCGATATCCACGCGCCGCGCGGCACGCCGGTACTCGCCGCCGGCGATGGTTGCGTGGTGAAACTGTTCCGTAGCATTGCCGGGGGTATCACCCTTTATCAGTTCGACCTGGAAGGCAATTTCGCCTATTACTATGCGCATCTCGATCGCTATGCGGATGGCGTGAAAGAGGGGTCGCAGCTCCAGCAGGGCGACGTTCTCGGCTATGTGGGTACCACCGGTAATGCAGCGGCCAAAGCCCCGCACCTGCACTTCGCCATCTTTCGCCTGGGCCCGGAAAAGCGCTGGTGGAAAGGGACGGCCATCAATCCCTATGCGGTGTTCACCTATCCGTAGCGTGCCCGGGCAAACATCAATCTTCGGGGTCGATGTGTGCATTCCAGAATTGCCTGACCCGCTAGCGTCAGCGGGAGACCCCCCGGCTCTGCCGGGGTGGCAGTAGAAGTTTGACAGTTACGGGAGTCCATCGGAGGAAACTCCCAATCGTGAGCCGCCAAAGCACACGAAAAGGAGTTT
>JANNGY010000609.1:0-3907 GCA_031404095.1 Betaproteobacteria bacterium
CACCTGCGCCCGGCGTGGCGTGCCTGCCTTCAGTCACCACTCGCCTGTTTCTTGAGTTCACTGGCGCAAGCCCATGATACGATTCCAGGCATGAGCAACGAACCAGGCCAGAAACGGAAGTATGCGGTCGACGTAACCGCACAGGCGTTCTATCTACCCGATCAGTCGGATGAGGAAAACGACCAGTACGTCTTCGCCTACACCATTCGAATCACCAACGTCGGCGAGGTCGCCGTCAAAGTGATCAGCCGCCACTGGATCATCACCGACGCCGACAGTCAGGTTCAGGAAGTGCGTGGCATGGGCGTCGTCGGCGAGCAACCGACGATCAAGCCCGGCGCGTCATTTGAGTACACCAGCGGGTCATCACTGACCACCATGGTCGGCACCATGCGCGGCACCTATCAGCTGACCGCGGAGGACGGCACCAGATTCGACGCGACGATTCCGGAATTCACGTTATCCGTCCCGCGAGTCCTTCACTGAGGAATCAGCCTTGTCGGACGGTGGGTCCGCGGCTTTATCATCCTTTTTTTTGCGGGGAAACGTCCACCAGACGATAAAAACCGCCACGCCAAACGCCAGGAACACCTGAAAAAATACCCATCCCATCTGTGCATCTCCCAATAGCCGTCAGCGGCCGTTGATATACTCCCGGCACTATGACATCGACACCCACAGGCGTCCAGACGCACGCAGGATCCTCCCTTGCTTTTCTAGCCGCGTTTGCCATCCTGGCCGGATGCGTATCGGCGCCCGAGCCGGTTCCGGCGCCAAAGTGCGCAGCATGCATCGTGTGCCCGGTGTGTCCACTGCCTCCGGCCGCGCCGGATGCGCTGGTGCCCGTCACGGACAGCACGACTGTCGTCGCCAGCGCCCGGGGGCGGCTGGAGCGAACCACGTGGGAAATGCTGCCGCGATTCAGCGCTGAAAACCCCGCCGAGGCATTAACGGCATTCCTGCAGAGTTGCACGGTGCTGCGAACCAAAGTGGAATGGAAAGAGGTCTGCATTTCGGCCGGCTCCATTCCCGCCAAAGCGAAGCCGGAAAGCGTGATCGAGTTCTTTCGCGGTAATTTCGAACCCTTCCGCGTGGTCAATGCCGACGAAACCGAGACCGGGCTGGTGACGGGCTATTACGAGCCGTTGCTGAATGGCTCACGAATTCGGACGCCGCGCTATCGCTATCCGATTTACGCGCCGCCGCAAGACTTGATTACCGTCGACCTGAGCGATGTCTATCCCGATCTCAAGTATCGCCGCCTGCGAGGCCGGCTAGTGGGCAACAAACTCGTGCCCTACCTGGAACGTGGCGAGATCAGCGCTGACGCGGCGCCGCTCAAGGGACTCGAGATCGCCTATGTCGACAACGCGGTCGAATTGTTTTTCCTGGAAATACAGGGATCCGGGCAAATCCAACTGGCGGACGGCAATCGCCTGCGCGTCGGCTATGCGGACCAGAATGGTCACCCATTCCGTTCATTGGCGGGCGCACTTATCCGGCGTGGCGAAATCAAGGCGGAGCGCGCATCGATGCAGGGCATCAAGGAGTGGGCGCGCCGCAATCCGGCCCGGGTTCAGCAATTCATGAATACCAATCCGAGTTTTGTCTTTTTCAAGGAATTGCCGGGTAATCTCGGCGGCCCGATCGGAACGCTTGGCGTGCCATTGACAACGGAGCGGTCCATTGCCGTCGATCCGCGGGTCATTCCGCTGGGTGTTCCTGTTTACCTCTCCACGACGTTTCCGGGTACCAGGCGGGAATTGAATCGCCTGATGGTCGCACAGGATACCGGCGGTGCAATCAATGGTGCGGTGCGCGCGGATTTCTACTGGGGCTTTGGCGACGACGCCGGCGCGCAGGCCGGCATGATGAAACAGCAAGGCCGGATGTGGGTCCTGCTGCCGACCGGCTACGATCCCAATGCCCAGGCCGCAGGACTACCATCACCAGTGCAGCCCTCGCCAGGTGTGCTTCCAGTCCCCGTAACGAAAAAGGAATTGCCATGACTATCGCCTACTGGTGCGTACTTGCCGCCGGACTACTGCCTTACCTTGCGATCACCATTGCCAAGTGGGACAAGACCTACCTCAGCAACAACGGCTCGCCGCGTGAATGGGAATCAAGGCTCAAGGGCAGGCAGGCGCGTGCCCATGCCGCACATCTCAACAGCTTTGAGGCCTTTCCGCTGTTTGCAGCCGGCGTACTGGTGGCAGTTGCCTGCAAGGCGCCACAGGCGAGCATCGATGGCATTGCGGTCGCTTTCATCTTGACGCGCTTCGCCTACATTGCCTGTTACGTGGGCGATCTCGCCACGCTGCGAAGCCTCGTCTGGATGGCAGGAATCGGCCTGTGTGTGGCGCTGTTTGTCATCGCCGGATTCGTTCGCTGACAGCGCCTGAAAAAAACTGCCACAGCAGCCGTCCTTGGCGCGCAGCGTAGAACTATTTCTTCGCCCCGGCCACTGCAGGCGCCTTTGCGGCCGCCACCAGCTTGGCTTCGATGCGATCTTTCGGCAGCGCGCCGGTCAAGCGCTCGCCATCTTCGAAAACAGTCACCGGCGTACCCGATATGCGCATCTTCTGTCCCAGCGCCACGTTAAGCTCGATCGGATTGTCGCAGGCGCCGCTGGCCGCCGGCGGTTTCGCGCGCAGCATCAGATCCTGCCAGGCCTTCAGCCTATCTGGCGAACACCAGACGGCCTTGGATTTATCCACGGAATCCTGGGCAAGAATCGGGTACAGGAAAATGTAGGCGGTTATATTTTCCAGCGTATTGATGTCCTGCTCGAACTTCTTGCAGTAACCACAATTGGGATCTTCAAAAATAGCCATCTTCCGCGAGCCGTTGCCCCGCACCAGTTTGATGGCCTGGTTAAATGGCAGGTCATTGAAATTGACGGCAGTGAGTTTCTGCAGACGTGACTCGGAAACATTGGCCTTGGTACCTGCATCGACCAGGGTGCCGAGTAACAGGAAAGTCACCTTCAGGTCGGTGTAGATGAGTTCGCCATTGGAAAACACCTCGTACAGATCCCCGTAACCCGCCTTGACCACATTGTCGGCCTTGAAGTCGGGATACTTCTTCTCGATCTCTTTCTTCACCATCGCCGGGTCGGCAATCGCCGACAGGGAAATGGTGGCAAGGGCGAGAAGTAATGCGGAAATTAGTCGTTTCACCAGGCAGTCCTTGAGATTATTCGATTTTGAGTCTTCATCACCGGCTTGGTTCCGCAAAGACGCGACGGCTCACCGGGACGCGTAGTCTATCAGCAGCGATTTGGCCATCGGCAGGCGATTCAGCAGATTGATGCCGTCATTGCGAATCCAGCGAGCGGCGGAAGAGTCCGCCAGATAGAGCGAGCGAAGCCGGTCAGTCATTTCTCCAACCGCCCACGCGGCCTCGCGGGCACGGCGTTCATATCGGCGCAGCACGGCCAGGTCGCCGATGGCCGAAAACACCGAGCGGCCGCGCAAAACATCGACCAGGTTGCGCACGTCGGCGAAACCAAGGTTTACGCCCTGCCCGGCGAGCGGATGCACCGCATGCGCGGCATCGCCAATCAACGCCAACCCGGGCTGCACCCAGGCATTGGCGATACTTCGCGCCAGGGGAAAACGGGCAACCGGTGAAACCAGCGAGAGTGTTCCCAACGATTCACCTCCCGCCGATTCCACCGACCGGCAAAAAGCGGTTGAATCATCGGCCGGCAACGCCCGCGACATCTCCCGACCCATGGACCAAACGATAGAAATGTGCTGGCCGGGCAGCGGTAGCCAGGCCAGCACCGCATCATGCGTAAACCACTGGCGCGCAATGTCGCCATGGGGGCGCGCGGTCCTGAAATTGGCGACCACCCCGTCACTTTCGTAATCCTTGGTCGCCGAGCCAATTCCAGCCCAGGCGC
>JANNGY010000610.1:0-1772 GCA_031404095.1 Betaproteobacteria bacterium
GGCCGATGAGTTGCTGATAAACGTCTGCCGGCAGGTCTCGCCGCAGCGAAACATTCAGGATCGCTGCAAATGCCGCCGATCCCGGATGCGGCAGGCGGCTCAACAACCGGCTGAAAGGGCGTCTTAAAGGTGGCATGCGGGGTGGCATGCGGGATGGTGTAAAAGACAGCGGGGGAAGGGTCGAGCCGTGATCGTTCATGCCGCAAATTTCCTTTCCTGTCGCGCGCCAACGACGCCGGCGTTGCCCGCGTATTCCATCCCCGGCCGCCCGTGCCAGTAGCCATCGCAGGCAACCTCGGGCATCCATGGCGCCATCGTTGTCATGGCCTCGGCCCCGCGCAGCGCACCCTGCGAAACTTCGTGGAACAAGGCGACCACGTCGCCGGTCTGTGTCGATTGCGGGCTGATGCGGGCATGACTCACGCCCATCGCGATCATGGTTGAAATTTCGTTGACCAGGTTGTAGACCCGCGCCGATTGCGTCTGCAAACCGTTCATCACCAGGAAGGCCTCGTCGTCCTGGGTGGACACCGTGAGCCCGTCCGGATGCTCGATACAGCGAAAGCCGCAATCGTCTTTGGACAGGTTGTTATAGCGCGCGGTGAAGCAGCGCGCCGAGACCGCCAACGGCAGGCGGCCATAGGAAAACACCTCGGTCTGCATATTCAGGCCGGCGTCGCGCAGCACTTCGCGCAATCCGGCCTGGCTGAGTTCGATCGGCATCACCCAGCGCGAGGCGCCCAGGCCGCGGTAGAACTCCAGCGACATGCGGCTGTAGATATTGAGATACGGCCCAGCGACAAAAGGCGTCTTGCCGGCCAGCAGATGCACGGCGCCGAGGTCGTTGGCCTCGACGCGAAATTCGCCGTTGCCGGTCACCTTGCGCAGTGTGCGCAAGTCCGATTCCGATTCGATCAGCTCGCAGGTCGAGAGCACCACCTCCTTGCCGGCATCGGCGAGGCGCTTGGCGATCTGCAGCCAGTCGGCCATGCGCATCTCGTAGCGCTTGCTGCAGACGGTCTCGCCCAGGTAGACGCTGGCGACCGGCCAGGCGGCAGCTTCCTCGTAGAAGGCGAGCACCTTGTCGCGCGGCCAGTAATAGAGAAGCGGGCCGAGGGTGAGGCGCAGGGGCAGGTGCAGGGGATGCAGGGGAGTAGCCATTATTTCCAGGTCCGGTGATAAGCGCCGAGCGTGCATTGGTGGCCCTCGGCGACGCGCGCGAGTTCCGCCTGCCACGCCGGCCGCACCTGGTAGGCCTCGGGTCGGGCGGCGCATTCATCGAGCGCCGCGCGCCAGACGCGGGTAACCATGGCGACATAACCGGGGCTGCGCTGGCGGCCCTCGATCTTGATCGCCTTCACGCCCATCCCCGCCAACTTCGGCAGCAACTCGAGCGTGTTCAGGCTGGTCGGCTCTTCAAAGGCGTAATAAATGTCATCGTTCACTTTGAAGCGGCCGCGGCAAAGCGTGGGATAGCCGGGCCGCTCATCGCCGCTGAAACGATCGATCAGCACCGCACCAAGGTGGGAATCCAGCACGCCGGGCTGGTCCGTTCTCTTCACCCATCGCACCGCTTTCGCCGGCGAGCAGCCGCCGTGGGTGTTCGGCGATTCACCGGTGGCGAAAGACGACATCGCACAGCGGCCTTCGACCATGATCGACAGACTGCCGAAGCCAAATGCCTCGATCTCCACCGGCGTATTTTGGATGACCTGCGCGATCTGCTGGATCGACAGCACCCGCGGCAGCACCGCGCGGGTGATGCCGAAATG
>JANNGY010000611.1:0-10732 GCA_031404095.1 Betaproteobacteria bacterium
CTGCCTCTCCCAATGGCCCGACATGGCAGGCCGCAATGACGCGCTGCCGAAGCTGCTCCATTTCGGGTCCTTGCAGCGTTTCACGGAACTCGGGCTGTCCAATCAGGAAGCTCTGCAGGAGTGCATGCGTTTCAAGTTGAAAGTTTGACAGCATGCGCAATTCTTCGACGGCACGCGGCGTCAGGTTCTGCGCTTCGTCGACCACCAGCAAACATCGCTTGCCATCCCGGGCAACGGACACGAGATAGGCTTCCAGCAGCAGCAACAAATCGGACTTATCAACTTTCTTGGTCGGAATTCCAAAGGCAGCAGCGACCATGCGAAGGGTATCTTCGGCATCCAATTGGGTACTTACCAGATGCGCGGCGACTACCTGATCGGGATTCAGTTGTGCAAAGAGATTTCTTACGAGGGTAGTCTTGCCTGCGCCGATTTCACCCGTTATAACGATGAAACCCTCGTTTTGGTGCAGTCCGTATTCCAGGTAGGACATGGCCCGTCGGTGCTGGCGACTTCCAAAGTAAAACGACGGGTCGGGGTTGAGTTGAAACGGCTTGCCACTCAAGCCGTAGAATGATTCATACATAAGGCGCCTGCGTCCTCAAAACCTGAAGGATAACGATGACGCGAATGCGTTTTCGCGGTAGCTGTTCCGGGTCGCCAAGGTGGTGTCGAATTGCACGCGCTCCATTCCCAGTGAAAAGGACATATGCGGTCCAAGCCGCGTGGCGAAAAAGAGGCTCTGAAATCGTTCCGTCGTCTTGCGGCTGTCAATGTACAAGTCGACAGTGTGTAAATAAGAAAGCACCAGCGTAAGCGTGGATACTGGCGTGAGCCGGTATGCCCACGCCAGGTTGGCACTCTGTTGTCTATATTCTTCAATTGGCGCTCCACCTCCGGGCGTGATGGTATTCCCGTCGAGCGCACGCTGTTCGCGCTGACCCAATGCCATTGTCACCGTATTCCTGGAGCCGAGCAAAACGACGGAGGCATCCTGACGCGTGCTCAGAAAGGGCCTTGAGGTCAATGTGCCGGACAGTATCCCGGACGAAGTGGGAACGCCGGTCTGTTCAAGACGCTGTTGAACCGCCTCCGCGCGCGCCACCGGGTCGGGAATCGACGACGCCAGCAGGTCCTGCATGAGGTTGCTCACCGAAAAGGGATTGGATGCAGACCCACCATCTGACGCAAAAGCCGGCTCCTTGATGCTGGCGAAACGCCAGGCGGTCAGGGGGGTCCTGTGAGTAATGGTGATCAGGTGATCTTTGCCGAAAAATCGCGTTTGTGTGACCGCCGCCAATTGCGTCCGTGGACCGGGTGACCACTCAAGACCGACGCCACCGGTGTTGGTAACGCTCTTCTCCTGGCCATCCAGGTCAGATGACTCTTTCCCGGCGCTCACGGACAAGTGAAGTTGCGGGTCCACTTCAAAGGTCAACGCGCCAGCCACTCTTGCATCCTCGCGTTTGCCGATCGCATCGTTCTCAACAGACAAGGACCCTCCGGTGACAGACCAGCCAAATCGGCCTGCTGAGCGTGCATTCTTTACGAATCCCGTCCACAGATATGACCTTGAATCGGGGAAAGCACTTTCGCGCGCGCGCGTTTCAACGGCATTCATTCGCAGCGAGTAGGTTGCGAGATCCTTGATCGGCCCACGAATGTTCGGGGCAACCTGAAAAGTGGTGGTTTCAACACGGTTGGCGCTGGTGCCGGTTACGCCGGCGATGTCGGTCGGCCCGAATGCGGAACGATTCCCCTGGGTTATATCCGCACGCGCATCGATGAACAACCATTTTTCGACGGCCTCAAAATTGGCTCCGGAATTCAGAAATTGCTGCGTGGAGTCGAGTCCTGAAACCTTGCTGTGGAACAGACGATTGACGCGATAGTCCAATTGCGCACTAGCGCGTGCCGCGCGGTAGACGAGGCCCAGGCCAGCGGCAGCGTCTGTCACCCAGTCACTTATTGCCGCCGAGGGCACGGCCAGGGCAACGTTATCTGAATAACGCTCAGTGATACTTAGGAATGGCATGAAGCGGAAGGCAGGCGGGTTTGCTTGCGGGAGAGATTCCGGCGTTGCGCCCGCCTGCGATGCACCCGTGGCCGGCTGTGTGCTTTGCGGCGTTGAAGGCGGAACCGGCTGCGCTGCAAGCGGGTACCCCGCCGAAATCACCCAAAGTAAACCGCAGACTTTCAACAGATCAACGAGTCTGACGATTTGCGTACGAGTTCGCAGGCCGGAAGTCTCGTTAGCCCGCTGCTGACTATGTGGCAATTGTGGCGGCCATGGAGTGCACGTCGTGAATTTCTCCATACAGCCCATTTTGCAGGGCAGCATCGAGCGACTAGCCGCCATATCCGTACCCATACCCGTAACCGTGAGCGCCCTGGCCAACGGTACGCGCCTGATTGAGTACCATCATCTTGATAGGGCAGGTCTCGATTGTCGCCAGTGCCCGCTTGACGTCTGACTGCAAGGTAGCCTCGGCGTGAACAACGAAAACGATTTGTCCCATTTGAGTCGCGAGTACCCGGGCCTCGGTTGTCACCAGCAATGGGGGCGAGTCGAAGATGATGATGCGATCGGCATATCGAACGGACATTTGATCGAGCAACTGCGCCATGGCGCTGCTCGCCAGGAGTTCGGTTGCGTGAGGTTGCGGAGTTCCGCTTGGCAGGATGCTGAGTTTTTCCACATTGGTACGAAGCAGTACCTGATTGAGATCAACGTTTCTGTTCTCCAGGACGTCCAGCAGCCCTTTTGCTGGCGGCAATCCTAGCAGGGCTGGCAGGGACGGTCGTGCGACGTCGGCATCAACCAGCAATACTGTTCGATCCAATTCTGTCGCCAGGCTCATGGCGAGATTCACAGCGGAAAAGGTCTTTCCTTCACCGGGGAGCGCACTGGTCACCATGATGAGGTTGCCATGCTTGACAGGTACTGCTTTCTTGTCCGACGCATTGGCGATCAATGGGCGTTTCAGTATTCTGAATTCATCGGCTATTCGTGAACGGGGCATGTCAGGCGTCACGTAACCGAGCGCCGCCAATCTTGCCAGGTCCAGCTCAAACCGGTTGCGCGGCGTCGGTGCGGCGGTCGCGCCTGCAGGGCCGCGCGATGCCGGTACGGCATCCTTCTTTAGTCGCGACTCATTTGCTGGCGCGGCTTGCGGATCGATTGTGCGTTCACGGTCGTTATGTCCTTCGCCGGCGGCGGGAACCTCAACGCCGGCGCGACGCAATTCTTCAAGGCGTTTTGCGGCTCGTTCAATCAGGCTCATGCCGGTTCCTTAGCTCGCACGCGCGGAAAGCAGCGTCAGCGCGATGAAACTCGCCATATAAGCGCCCAACAGCGCAGCGACACCCGCGGTAAATTTCGCGGCGCTTCGTTTTGTCGCTTTCTTGCGGGATTCACTGACAATCATCGATACCGTTCCCAGGATCGGCAGTCCGGTCACCTCGGCCAGCGCCCGGCCATCATAGAAAGCTGGCCGCACTTCGCGCGCGATGAATGCGGCGGCAAGACCCGCGGCCAACGCGGCCACAAATGCAAGCGGAAAGAGCAGGTTGCGATTCGGCAGTACAGGTCCCGGAGAAACCCTCGGCGGGTCGATCATCCGAAAATCCGCCACGCCGGACACTGATTGCATCTCGCCAGAAATGCTCGCTGACTCGCGGCGGGTCACCAGGCTCTCGTAGTTCTTCTTGTTGACTTCGTAATCGCGATTCAACTGCGCCAGCTCCGCCTCAAGCTGCGGGACCATCGTTGCCGATGCCTTCAGCCTGGCATAGCGATTGGAGTACTCCGCGACACGCGCCCGCAGCGACGCAACAGCTGCCTCGGCGCCGGCGAGTGAAACCTTGAGTTGTTCGGAAGCGCGAGGACCGCTGCCAAATGAGGCCGGGCTTGCCGGCGCGCCTTCCTTGCGCCGGGCGGCCAGCAATTGTTCGCGCTGTTCCTCGAGTTCCCTGATGACACGCTTTATGCCGATGACGTCGGGATGCTTGTCCGTGTAACGTTGTAGCAGGATGTCAAGATTGCGCCGCATCGCATCGATTCTCGCCTCGACATCGGAGATATTTGCGCTTGACACAGTTGGAATTGCGGCACCTGCGACAGATCCTGGCTCTTCGATGGCTAATCCTCTTCGGTAGGCGTCACGGGTATTTTCAGCTTCGCGCAAATCCAGTTGCGCACGCTCAAGCAGCGCGCTGGTTTCGGCGAGACGCGCGAAGTAGTTGGTACCCTCACCGGAGGCAACGCCAAGCGAACGAAGCCGGAACTCTTTCAGTCGGGTCTCCGCCTCCTGCAACTTCCTTTCGTACAATGTAATCTGCTCGTCGATGAATTTTTTTGCGGCGTCGGTATCGCTGGCCTTGCCGCCATGGCCGGACTCAATGAACATCGATGAGAATAGCTGAACCACTTTTTTCGCGCGATCCGGCTCGACATCTCGATAGGTAAGGATGTAAATATTGTCGCGACCGCCGCCGAGAATCTTGAGGCTCTTTATCACGCTGTCCACGAGCGCCTCGTAGTCCGCCTTTGACTTCACCTTTGAGTCTAGGCCGACCAATTGAATGAGTTTTTCAACATTCGGGCGGCTGACGACGACGCGGCTCAGCATGGCGATCTGCTGGTCGTCATTGGGCTGCACGGTCAGTCCCGTCATCAAGGGCTTCAGGATCGAGGCGGTATTGACGTAGATTCGCGTCGAAGCCTCGTACTTGTCGGGCAAGAAAATTATCGCCACGATGCCGATCGCGGCGACAACCCAGGCGGCGAGCAGTCCAATCCATCGATAGCGCCACATGCCCCGCAGAGTTATCACCAACTGACGAAGTATTTCGCCCATCACGCGTCCAATTCAATCTTGTTTTGACTGCGGCGCCCGGATTGCCGCACAGTTAGCCTGATCCTACCGGCAGCAGAAATCAGAACCAGCTCTGCGGAATAATCAGTACGTCGCCCGGACGCATTTCCACGTTTGCCGAGAAGTCGCCGCGCTTGATCAAGTCCTTGATGCGAACGCTATACCGCTTGTTTCCTTCAAGCGTGCGAAGAATGCTGGCGCCGTTTCCGTCCGCGAATTCGGTCATCCCGCCAACGGCGATCATGACGTCAAGCAGTGTCATCTTCTGTTTGTAGGACAGCACCTGTGGCCGTGCCGCCTCACCCACCACCCGAATCTGCTCGCTGTATGGCCCCACAAATCCCGTTACCACAACCGTGACAACCGGATCGCGTATTACCTTGGAAAGCGCCTTTTCAATGTCGCGCGCCAGTGTCGTCGAATCTTTGCCGAGCGCGGGAAGGTCCTCGACCAACGGGGCGGCAATTCGCCCGTCCGGCCGTACCGGGACGGTCATGGATAATTCCGGATTGCGCCAAACGACAATATTCAGCGTGTCGCCTGCGCCAATCACATATTGGTAGTCAGGTGAGGCCGCCAACGCCGGGGCGGGAGGAAAACTGCTTGATGCACAGCCTCCCGCGAGAATTGCGACAAGCGCCATGCCGACGATTCCGAAACCCACTGCAAGTGCTTTCTTGAACATATGTCCTCCTTGTTTAATGCCTACCGGCATGCCGCCGGCGGCGCGGTGATCGCAACCGACCCAATCTCCCGGAACCGACTGATTGAAACCCTATGCTATTATCGACCGGCAAAACCTGATCGCGACGACCGGCAGAAAGTGCAGGAATTATGTCACCCGAACAGTGGGAATGCGAGCGCCTGATCTGTTCGAGAACTGGCTGCCTGATATCCCTTAACTTGAATCGTCACGTGATGTGCGCAGGCGAAATGTCCAAAATTCCTTCATTCGCATTATCTACGATATTTCGCGTCGGTTGGCGGTGCAATCGGACTTCCAGGCCACGCTTTCGGTTAGCGTTGGAAAAATCAATGTTCAACGCAGGCTTTGCGTAGCGACATGCCAAACCCAGCCCCCCGCACATGAATTCGAAAATACTCATTACCGGCGGCGCCGGCTACATCGGCACACATACCTGCGTGGAACTCATGGCGGCCGGTTTTGAGCTGCTGGTAATAGACAATTTTTGCAACAGCAAGCCGGAAGCAATCCGCCGGGTTGGACAAATCTGCGGCAAACCTGTCGAGTTTCGCCAGCTCGACGTGCGTGACCGAACCGGACTCGGCCAGCTCTTTAGTGACAATTCCATTGCGGCCGTCATTCATTTCGCCGGCCTCAAGGCGGTTGGCGAATCGGTCGATAAACCGCTCGAATACTACGATACAAACGTGGTCGGCAGCCTGGTGTTGTTTCAAGTCATGGCGGAGGCTGGCGTCAGGAACCTTGTTTTCAGTTCCTCTGCGACTGTTTACGGTGACCCCGACTCAGTGCCGATTCTCGAGGACTTTCCGCTCTCCGCGACCAATCCTTATGGTCGCAGCAAGTTGATGATCGAGGAGATTCTCCGCGATATTTTCCGCAGCGACGAAACATGGCGAATTGCGCTGTTACGCTATTTCAATCCGGTTGGCGCGCATATCAGTGGACTGATCGGCGAAGATCCCAATGGCATTCCCAACAATCTGATGCCAATCGTGAGTCAGGTCGCGGTTGGCAAGCGTGATGCACTCTCGGTGCATGGCAGTGATTACGCCACTCGTGATGGAACTGGTATCAGGGACTATATTCATGTGGTCGACCTTGCCCTTGGGCACCTGAAGGCCCTCAGCACGTTATTGGCGCGCCCGGGAATGATCACGCTCAACCTCGGCACCGGTAATGGCTACTCGGTCCTTGAAGTGGTGCGCGCGTTTGAAGCCGCCAGTGGACGGCCGGTGGCGTACAGGTTCGGGCCACGCCGAGCGGGAGACGTGGCCGAGTGTTTTGCGGATGCCGGACGGGCCGCGGAACTCATCGATTGGCGAGCTTTGCGAAGCCTGGATCAAATGTGCGCCGATGCTTGGCGCTGGCAAAGTAACAATCCGGATGGCTATCCGAACTGATACCTATGACAAAAGCACAGGGGAGACCGACCCGCCCGGATGTGGCAATGGCTGGGCTGCTGTGAGAACAACAGGGCTAAAAGTCGTCGGCAAACTCTAGCACTGGCGCGGTTTCCAAGCCGTTTTCCACTGAAAGACCGCGCCAGTGCTAGAGTTTGCCAATCCCTTCCATTTTTTCATGAAAGTTGGTCGGCTGCGAAGGGTCACGGTTCTTTTAGCAATCTTTCGACTTCTGCTCGTGCCGGTCCGACGGGCGCCAGCGCGACCAGACTCTCAAGTTCACGTTTTGCCGCCGCTTTGTCACCCGACTTGATAAGCGCCTTGGTGAGATGCAGTCTGGGTTCGATGGCCTTGGGGTCGGCCGCAACGGCCTTGGTGAGGATTTCAACCGCGGCTTTGGTATCGCCCTTCTTGAACAGCAGCCAACCGTAGGTATCGAGGACATTCGCGTTTGCCGGGGCTTTGGAATACGCTTTTTCGGCAATACCAAGCGCGGCGGGATCGTTCATCTCGCCAAGCGCCCAGGCCAGATTGTTGAGCGCCTGAAAATTGTCAGGATCCTTCGCCAGGATCTCGCGATATTTTGCTGCCGCGTCGACATAGTTCTTGCTCTGCATGGCAACACCGGCAACGTAGAACCGCACGATCGTGTCGCCGGTGTTTTCTTTCAGCCATTTTGCGGTGACAGCATTCGCTTCGGATGCCTTTCCCGCCGCCTGGAGCATTTGGTGCTGCTTTACCACCAGTTCCGGCAGAGGCTGGCGTTTGTGCGCGGCAGCGTACGCACTTGCCGCCTCGGCTGACTTTTTCTGGCTGGCAAATACATCGCCCTCGAGCGAGAAACCGACCGCCTCATTGGGCCTCGATTTTTGAACGGCCTTGGCTTCTTTCAGGGCGTCCTCGACGCGGCCGGCGGTGAGTTGGGCCACGATGATTTGTCGCTGCGCTTCGAGGAGGTCGGGTTTGATGACAAGCGCCTTGCGCAATGTCTGAATGGATGCGTCCACCTGCTTGGCGCCGAATTGGGCGGATGCCAGCCGCATTAACGGCAGCGGTGAAGCGGGCTGAAGGGTCACGAGTTTGTTGAACGCTTCGATCGCCTGGCCCGAGTCACCCGCGGCAAGATATGCCATCCCCAGCGCCTCGAGAATGGCCGGGTCGCTTGGGGTCGCCGCCACCGCCGCCTGCGCCACCGCAATCGCCGCTTTTGTGTCGCGGTTTTGTATGTGAAATTTCACCAGGGCAACTTGCGCCGTGGAGGACTTGGGATTGTTCTTGATTGCGCGATCTAGCGTCGCAGCAGTCTCCAGGGTCGGCGCCTTGGCGCTGACCTGCAAGTCGGCGAGCGACAGTAGCGCCCCTTCGTTCGCGGGTTCTTTGGCGAGGATGGCCTCGAATCGGCCCTTGGCGGCGGCGGGATTCTTGTCGGCAAGATCGAGCCCGGCAAGAATCCTCGCAGCCGGAAGGTAATTGAATTGGATGGCGAGTGCCTTCTCCAGGCTTGCGCGTGCGCTCTTGGTGTCCTTTTTGGCAACGTAGATCATGCCCTTGGTCGCGTGGGTGAGGGGGTTGTCCGGCTGTTTCTGTTCGAGGGTTGCCACGGCTGCCAGCGCCTTGTCGTATTCTTTTCGACTCATGTGCGCGCTGATCAGGGAAAGGTCCGCCTGGAACTGGCGTTTGTCGAGGCCCGACGCCATCTCCAGGTCTTCCACGGCGCGCCCGGTTTCGCCACTCGCCAGGCGAATTTGTGCCAGGCGAGTGCGCATGGATGCGCTGTCTTTCTCCTGGGCAAGTGCCTGCTCGTAATACTTGGCGGCGTCGGGATACCGGTTGTTGGCGAATGCCACTTCACCCGCAGCGCGAAGCACGGTCGGGTCATTCGGGGTTTTCTTCAGGGCATAGCCCAAGGTTTCCTCCGCTTTGGCAGGTTGTCCTTTGCGCAGATAGGTGGCCACCAGAAGGTTGCGTGCGTACAGGCTATCCGGATACGCGGCAAGTGCTTTTTTCAGATAAGTCTCTGCGGTCGAATAGGCGCCGAGCTCAAATTCAGCCGCTGCCGCAAGCAACAGCGAGGGGCCGTGATCCGGGACAGCATTCAGCACTTGAAGTACTGCGTCTCGCGCCTGCGAGGGCTGTCCTTTGCGCATGGCGAGTACCGCCTCAAGGTATCGCCAGCGAATGTCACGCGGCAAAGCCTTCTTCATGTCGGCAATGCCGGCAGCCGCCAGGTCGAATTTCGTGGCGGAAATCTGTTGGGTAATCAGCGCATAGCGCGCCGAGCCGTTGAAAGGGGCTACCTTGATGAGTTCGGCCAGAACTTTGCCGGCTTCTTCTGGTTTTCCTTGCGCCAGCAACAAGTCGGCCTGCATGGCGAGGGCCTGGGGCTGCTGCGGTGACTTGGCGAGTACTTCCTCGATTTGCCTGGTCGCACCAGGAATGTCACCGGCTGCTGCCGCAAAGCGTGCTTCACCGACGCGTGCTCGCGGATCTTGCGGATTGTTCGCGAGAACTTCGGCAAAGGCCTGTTTGGCCTGCGCGGTCTGGCCCAATGCAAAATAGGTCTCTCCCATAATCGAGCCTACTTCTGCCTTGACTTTCGGGTCGGTGATTTTTGCCTTTTCCAGGTCGGCTAACAATTCCTTAAATTTTCCCAGGCCAAGCATGGCTTTGGCCAATTCGAGGTGGACTGCATCCACCGTGTAGCCGCCGGCAATTGCCCGTCGCAGTTGTGTTTCCGCAGCGTTCAATTCGCCCATTTCCAGCTGCACAACCCCCAGCAGGTAGCGTGCCTCGCCATCGTCTTGCTGCTGGAGCGCACTTTTCAATTGAACCGAGGCAGCAGAGTAGTCCCTTTTCGCGATGAACTCTTTCGCGGACTTGATCAATACCGGCGGTTTTTCCTGCCCGCAACCGGCGAGAAGGATTCCCACCACCAGTAATGCCGGCCATATCCTGCGGCCCAGGGGCTTGCCAGAGTTCATAACCAATCCTTTGTCATTCAATATGAATCGAAACCGAAAAAATCAAAATCATGATGTTCATGGTCGCTGATGTTTATCGGTGAATCCGTTGCATGAAACACTGGCGTTCAGCGCAAGCCAAATCGATCCAGGAGTTCGTACAGCGTTGGTCGGCTGATTCCGAGCATTTCCGCGGCCTTGCTCAGGTTTCCATTGACCCGCCCGAGTACGCGCTTGATTGCCTGACGCTCGGCTTCGTCGCGCACCTGCCGCAGGTTCAGTATGACATCCCGATTTGCGCCTTTCAAATTGAGATCGGCGCCCTTTATCACAGTTCCATCCGCCATGATGACGGCCCGTTTCATGCAATTTTCAAGTTCGCGGACATTGCCCGGCCAAGTATAGGCCTCGATGGCATCGAGGGCATCAGGCAGCAGCGTCATGGTGCCGCGTCGATGCTCGTCGCCGAAGCGCCTCACAAAGGCATGCGCGAGGAGGCTCGCATCGCCTGGACGCGCACTCAGCGGCGGGATTTCGAGGACGATCTCTGCCAACCGGAAATACAGATCCTGTCGAAAAGTGCCTTTCTCAATCATCTCCTGAAGATTCTGGTGCGTCGCGCAGACAACCCTGACATCAACCGGAATTTCCTCTCGGCCGCCAACCCGCTCGATGACTCGCTCCTGTAGGAAGCGCAAGAGTTTCGATTGAAGCGGGAGGGGCAGGTCGCCGATTTCATCGAGAAAAAGCGTGCCTTTGTTGGCGGTCTCCACTTTGCCCGGCGTCTGC
>JANNGY010000612.1:0-4124 GCA_031404095.1 Betaproteobacteria bacterium
ACTGGTGCCAGCCGGCGAGGTCGTCGGAATCGGACATCACCTTGCAATTATCCCATTTTGTTAAAAATGTCGTCTAGTTGCCGGATGTGACATTTTGTCAATCCTCAGCCAATCCATCAATCATTTGAGCAACCCGGTCACATCAGCGTGCCGGCCTTGTTGCCACGGTGAACATGGCAAAAAGACTGATCTCCAAATCGGAATTGAGGTCGCCCGCGTCATTCTTGTCCCACTTGAGTGCTCGACCCATGCGGCGCGCCATGGTGTGGTCCTCGGCATTGATCGCCAGCACCTGAAGTCCGGCCTTTTCATACTGTTCTCGCGAAAACGGCGAACGCGCATCCGCTTGCGGATCGTAGGCATTCTTTCCAGCCGGCGGCTTCGGGTAAAGGTTATAAATGATCAACTTGCCGCCGGGATTAAGCGCGTCGTGGATTGCTTTCAGGAAACTCTCGTCGCTGACTCCGAGATTGATCTGCAGGCGCTTGTCGATCTTGCGATCCGGCTTGACATAGCCCTTCTTCAAGGTGTTTTTCGAGAGAATCAAGTCATATCCCTGGCCGACACGTGCGACCATCCTGGGCTCTTTTGGCCAGTAACCATGTGCCAGGGCAATTGTTCCCGGATGACCCTTGCGCATGCCGGTTGCAGGCGGTACGGCGCCCTGATCACGATCAGATGAGTAAAGCGCGTCGAGGTAACTATCCGGATCGATTCCTGTCACATGGGCTCCGAGGCTGGCCAGGAGCCGAAGGTGGCCTATCCCGCCGTAGCCAAAATCGAGAATGCGCTTGCCGGCAATGTTGTCAAACCCGTTGGTTGCCGCCAATTCAAGCGGGCGCAGATAGGCAAGTGGTGAGCCAGACTTCGTGAAGTAGTAGCGATATTCGTCAAATTGCACCTCGGTAAGCTTCTTCTGGGCTGTGGCAGGAAGTGCCGACTTTTCGGCAGCCGAAAAGTACTCCCGTGTGACTTCGTTCAGAAAGGCGGCACGTGGCGCAATTGTCGGCAGCGACCCGGTAGCATCAAGAAATCGTTGTGTCAGGAAGCTTGAGGCCAGCGGACGCAGCGCCGCGGCTTCATCGGCCAGGCGCTGCAGGACTGGCGTCGCGGCAGGCGCGCGTGCGGTTGTCACGGTATCCGGGCTTGAACTGGCTCTGACCATCGATGAATCAGGCGCCAATGGCGCCGCGCAACCTGTCAGCCACAGGAGCGAAACCAGCAGAATATCAAGGGCGGAAAGTGCACGATTTTTGTTTTTCGCGGTACTTAACATGCGGCGGCTAACAATGAAGCGGAGGGGGTCCATTGTAACGTTCGTCCTGCAAGACGTGGGTAGACCATTCCTGCGTTGTACCCACATCGGCCCGCATGTCAGTCCGGAATGCTGCCTACGAGTGCAGCGGCGCCGGACTCTGCACAATGAAAAATGGCCGGCACGCGCCAGCCATTTTCAAGCGCAGGATTGCTGACAATTCATGTGGCCACCAGCTCGCGCAATACATATGGAAGGATGCCACCATGCAGGTAGTAATCCACCTCGATCGGCGTGTCGATACGCAGCAGTACCTTGACTTCCTGCCGGCTGCCATCCTTGCGCCGAATGACCAGCGTGACGTCCATTTGTGGTTTGATGCCGCTTTCGACACCAACTATATCGAACTCCTCCGTGCCCGTGATGCCGAGCGAGGTGGCGGTATCGCCGCCTTTGAACTGGCAAGGCAAAACGCCCATGCCGACCAGGTTGGAACGGTGAATGCGCTCAAAGCTCTTGGCGATCACCGCCTTGACGCCCAGCAGTTGCGTACCCTTTGCCGCCCAGTCACGCGATGAGCCGGTGCCATATTCCTCTCCGCCAAAGACAATGGTTGGCGTTCCGGCAGCGATGTATTTCATGGCGGCGTCATAGATCGGGATCTGTTCGCCGGTTGGTTGATAAACGGTCACGCCGCCCTCCACGCGTGCGCCATCTTCCTTTGCAGGAATCATCAGGTTTTTGATACGCACGTTGGCAAACGTGCCGCGCATCATCACGTCGTGATTTCCGCGCCGCGCGCCGTAGCTGTTGAAATCCGCCTTCATCACTTTGTTGGCAATCAGATACATGCCGGCAGGTGAGGTGTCCTTGATCGATCCAGCCGGGGAGATGTGATCGGTGGTGACCGAGTCACCAAACACGCCTAGAGCCGTCGCACCCTTGATGTCGTGCGCCGTGCCGGCGTTCATGCCAAAGTCCGCAAAGAAGGGTGGCTCGGCAATGTACGTCGACGCCGGCCAGTCATACACCTGTCCGCTGATGCCCTTGATGTTCTGCCAGAGCGGATTGTCCGCCCCCAGGTTCGAGTAACGGGTGTTAAAGACGACCGGATCCATCGCGAAGCCCATCACGCCGGCGATTTCGTGGCTGGTGGGCCAGATGTCCTTCAGATAGACCGGGCCGTTGGTGCCCAGGCCAACCGGTTCGGTCTGCAAATCTTTCAGAACTGTGCCAGCAATGGCATAGGCGACCACCAGCGGTGGCGAGGCGAGGAAATTCGCTCGCAGATTCGGGTGAATTCTGGCTTCGAAATTGCGGTTGCCCGAAAGGACGGCGGCACACACCAAATCGTTTTTCACGATCGCTTCATCGATGGGCTCGGCCAACGGGCCGGCGTTGCCGATGCAGGTGGTGCAGCCATAGCCCGCAAGATAAAAGCCGAGTTTTTCAAGGTACGGCAATAACCCGGCCTTGGTCAGGTAATCAGTCACCACGCGAGAGCCAGGCGCAAGCGACGTCTTGATATGCGGCTTGACGGTGAGTCCCTTTTCAACCGCTTTCTTGGCAAGCAAGCCGGCGGCAAGCAGTACGCTGGGATTGGAAGTATTGGTACAAGAGGTGATCGCCGCAATGAGTACATCACCCGAACCGAGATCGACGCCGTCGGCCGTGGTAAAACGCTTGCCGAGATCATCAGCCTTCTTTGAGAATCCATTCTCGGCTGGTGGCTTGGAAAACAGGGAGGCGAACTGCGATTTCATGTTGCCCAGTTCAATCCGATCCTGCGGGCGCTTCGGACCCGCGAGCGAGGTCTTGATGGTGGAAAGATCGAGTTCAAGGGTTGTTGAGTAGTCGCAGTCACCGGCCATCGGCACGCCGAACATGCCCTGCGCATGAAATAGCTTTCGGTTTTGTCGAGTTCGTCGGCGGTGCGGCCGGAGGCGCGAAAATATTCCATCGTCGCTTCATCGACCGGGAAAAAACCCATGGTGGCGCCGTATTCCGGCGCCATGTTGGCGATGGTGGCGCGATCCGGTACGCTCAGGGCGCGCGCACCTTCGCCGAAAAATTCGACGAATTTGCCGACGACCTTGGCCTTGCGAAGCATCTCGGTCACGGTCAAGACGAGGTCGGTTGCGGTGGTGCCTTCGGGCATCCTGCCTTTGAGATTCACGCCCACCACGTCGGGTGTGAGGAAATACACCGGCTGGCCGAGCATGCCCGCTTCCGCTTCGATGCCGCCCACGCCCCAGCCGACCACGCCAACGCCATTGATCATGGTGGTGTGGGAATCGGTACCGACCAGGCTGTCCGGGTAGAGGACGCCATTGCGGTCAAACACACCGCGTGCCAGATACTCAAGATTGACCTGATGCACGATGCCGATGCCGGGCGGCACAACCTTGAAAGTGTCAAATGCCTGCATGCCCCACTTCATGAATTCGTAACGTTCCTTGTTGCGCTGGAATTCGAGCTTCATGTTGATGTCGAGAGAATCTTTCGAACCGTAGCTGTCAATCTGCACCGAGTGATCGACCACCAGGTCGACCGGCACCAGCGGCTCGATCACTTTCGGATTCTTTCCCATCCTGCTGGCCACACCGCGCATCGCCGCCAGATCAGCCAGCAGCGGCACACCGGTGAAGTCCTGTAGCACGATTCGCGCCACCACGAATGGAATCTCGTCAGTGCGCGCCGCGTTCAGCTGCCAGCTGGCGAGCTGCTTGATATGCTCCTCGGAAACTTTCTTCCCATCGCAATTGCGCAACACACTTTCCAGCACGATGCGGATCGATTCCGGCAGGCGTTTCACATTCGGAAAAATTTCCGCAAGCTTGGGCAGCGAATAATAGGTCGCGGTCTTGCC
>JANNGY010000613.1:0-6634 GCA_031404095.1 Betaproteobacteria bacterium
AAGATCGTGTCTCCCTGGTGCGTGAAATTCACCCCCCACCCCGATTCGACCCCAGCGGGAGACGCCCACCACAGGTCCTGGTAATTGGTGGCGGCCGCATGATTGGTCCCGGCGCCGGACGTGCAGGTTGGCAGTGGCCCGAATACCTGGCGGGTGATTGGCTTGGTTTGCGAAATGCCATTGACGGTGTAGGCAAAGCTGGCGTTGTTCGCGTCGCTGAAGGTCAGTGTCCCCGAGCCGACCGCGGTCGCCGTGACGGCGGAAGGACTGAACGGCACCGCGTTGAATGCGGGACCACGGGTTTGATAGAACGTGCCGATGTAGGTGCGTTCTGCGGTCTTGTCCGCCGTCATCACCAGCCACAGCGCCTTGCCGGCCGCATCATAGGTGAACCAGCTGGCAAAAATCACGTCGCCCTGATGCGCGAAGTTGATACCCCAGCCTGATTCGGATCCCGCCGGTGAATTCCACCACAGGCCCTGGTAGTTGGGCACCGACGACGAGGCAAAAGAGTTGTTTCTGCCGATGAAGCCGATGACTGCGGCCGCATACTCGGCCTCGACGCCGTTGAAGAGGTGGTAGCCGCATCCGGCGTTGCTGCCGCCCGTAAAGACGACTCGCTCCCTGACTGGCGCCGCCGTCAAGGCGTTGAACATAGCTGATCCAAATTGCAAATTATCCAGCGAGTGATTGACGACAAGTGTCGGACGCCTGATCGAGCCTATATTCGAGGCGGGCCGGCCTGGCGAGTTGAAGATCACGCCGCCTGGAATCTCGCTCGGCAGGTTGGCGCCCAGGTTCCCGATGGCCGCGGTCGACGCGCTGCCGCCGATGACCCACGTCGGCACATTGTGGCGGCTTTGCATGTAGCGCACGACTTCGAGCGCATCATTGAAATCCCTCACCGAGCCGGTGGACGTCGCATCAACCAGTGCAAGCGCCATGCCGCCATCGGCAAGTGCCTGCCGCGTGCGGTAGACGGGACTGCAGGGCCCAGCGGGGCCGGTTGCTGTCCCGTCGTTCTGGATACCCATGACGCCGTCGCCACCGGGCAAATGAACGATGTTGGCGACGGGCGCATCCGGGCGGACGTAGAGAAATCGCTGGGTCGCGCCGGTGACCGGAATATCGACCACGGTTGTCGTCACCGCCCCAACGGCACTCGTGGCGATCATCGCGAGCAGCAGGCCCGTCGTCAGACCCATTGCGGATATTCCGCCCCAAAACAAGCGTGAAAAACGATTAGGCATAGCTGGCTCCCGGTCTATCGGTTGATAACTGGTTGCTGCACCCAACGTCGTTCCCGTCTTGAGCGCAAACATGCGCGGGCGCGGCAAAAGTGTCGTGAACGACGCGCATCAAAATATTATCTTATTCAGAGCTTTTGCAGGTAAGCGAGCAGCGCCGCAACCTCGGCGTCGGTAAATGGACGATCATGGACAGGAGGGAAAACGCCCGGCTGGGTGGTGAGGATGGCCGCGGTTGGCTCCAGGATCGCGACGCGCCGGAAGAACGCGGTGTAATGGCTGAGCACCTCTTGGAGCGATGCCGCCGTGTTGTTGTGGAAATATGGCGCGGTGCGGCTGATGCCGCGCAGGCTCGGATTGTCGAAGTGCTGGATATCACCGAGAGGACCGGATTGCGGGAAGCCGGTAAGGAGCAGGCGGCCCGGGTCCGTTGTCGTGAGCCGGGTCACGCACGGTGGCTCGGGCGCGGCGCCGCCGCATGCCGTTCCGCCAGGCGCAACGCCGCTGTTGGTGATCTCGTAGGTCCGCACGTTCTTCATCTGGCTTGCGCTGCAAGGCGCAAAGATGAAACGCCGCGGACTGGCCGTGTCCACCGGACGAGGACAAGTGCTGGCGATGTCGTGGTAACGGGGAATCGTGTTCGGCGTGCCCTGCAGGATCGGCGTGCTGCCGCCCGGACGGTCACCCAGGTTGCCGTGGCATTGCGCGCATGCCCGGTTGAAGACGGACTTGCCGGATGTCTCCAACTCATTCAGGACGGGATCCGGATCCGGCAGCGGACTCGTGCCCGCGGCGATGGCGTCAGACAGGGTCTTCACCCCGGGCGAGGAAAACTGTGCGTTCTGAAACGCCGCCAGGTCATCGAGGAAACTCGCCGGCGGATCGATTGCCGTCGCGGCATGGCCACGCAGCGCGCCGAGCGCCTGGTTCTGCAGCGTATCGATGCGGCCGTCGAGCTGGTAACCGCCGCTTGGGTTGGGCCCTCGCGGCCACGCCGGCGTGACGCCGTCGGGCCCGGTGATCCTGACGTCGAAGACCGAAGGCGTGGCACGCCAGACATCGGCGACCGTCTCGCTGGTCGGTCGGGCAGTTGCGGGGCATGGCACCGTCGCCCCGCAGTCGAGGAGCTTGACGTTGGCCGGAAGCGGAATCGTGACGCGAACCAGGCCGTGAAGCGTCAGGTTGGTGAAATCGCGCGCGGCGGCGCCGTTGACGCGGAAGTCATCGGCGTCGATCGCGCGGAACAACGGATCGTCGACTCCGGTGGAGGTCATCTCGGCAAACCTAGCCCGCACGGCCACCGGGCTTAGCTGGAAGTTCTCGGCGGGCATGTGGCAGTCGGAACACGCTCGTCCGTTACCACCCAATCCGGAGAGAGTCCGGTCATGAAAGTTTGCCTTGCCTCGACAGAAGGCGGTGTCGACCGGCGTGAGTGCCGCTCCCGTGGTGCAGGCGTTGGCATCGATGAGGACAGGAGTGGGTGCCGCGCCGGGGTCCTCGCCAAGGCTACATGCGGTGACCATGACGCCCGTCAATATTCCGAGTGCGATAGCGAACAGGGCTTTGCGGTAGCTCACTTTCATGTTTGTTTCTCGGCTTGAACTTACTGGTTGGAAGGTGTGCGATAGGCGCGCGTAGCTCCAGAAAAGTAGCGCGTCCAAGGCCAGGCGCAAAAGGAAACTTCTAGAAACCTCTAAACTTCGTCATTCCAGCGTAGGCTGGAATCCAGTCCCTCGTATTTTCTAGAACTTGGAATGGACTGGGTCCCAGCCTGCGCTGGGACGACGGGGTTAATCGAAGTTCCCCTTACAGCGAAAGCGATGACATGCGGGTACTCAATACGGTTGCCGCACAATCGCCTTCGATTGCGTCGTGCCCGCGAATGGACCGGTGGTGAAGTTGTAGTTCATGGTCGCGTTGTTGGCGCCGGCGAAGTTGAAACTCAGGGTGCCGGCCGCGGTCACGGTGAGCTGGTTGGGGTTGTACGCCGCGCCCAGCCACGCCGAGCCGGTGGTGCTGTAGAAGGGCCCCGAATAGGTGGTGCCGGTCCAGCTGCCGTTGGGCAACACGAACCAGGTCGGCTTGCCGTCCGGCCCGTAGGTGTACCAGACGCCGAAGACGATGCTGCCATGCTGAACGAGGTTGATGCCCCAACCGTCCTGCGTGCTCCCGGCCCACCACATGTCGCCGACCGTCAATGGCGAGCTACCGGTGCCGAACTCCTGCCGCTTCAGGAGCTTCTGGCCGGAAACGCCGTTGATGGTGTACTGCATCGTCGCCGTCGAATTGCTGGTGAAGGTCAGCGTGACGCTGCCGGGCGAAGGCGGCACCACGAACTGGGTCGGCGTGTAGTTGTTGAGCGGCGCCGAGGTCGGTTGATAAAGCGCGCCGGTGAAGATGGTGAAGTCTGCATTCCAGGTGCCGCTGGGCAGCACGTACCAGGTGGGTTTGCCGGTGTTGTCATAGACGTAGAGGGCAATGAACGGAATATTGCCGTGCTGCTGGATCGACATGCCCCAGCCGTTTTCGGCTTCGCCGACCCACCACATGTCGGAGTAATTCAGCGGCGCCGGGCCCGAGGCGGCCGCGATGACCACGCTCGCCGTGCGAACGGTGGTACTTAAGCCTGACCCGCTGCCTTGGTAGGTCCAGGTGTCGGTGCCGGATTGCCCGGGGAATGGCGTGTAAGTGACAGTCTCATTGCTGAGGATTTCGTCGAAGTGGTAAGTGACCGTTCCTTTGGTCGGCGGGGTGACCGTCGCGATACTGGTGATGATTCCCCACCGGCTGTTCAGCCTGATATCGGGAATATTGATCACGGTTCCCGTGGAGTTGTGGGCCACCGGCGCCGATGCAATGCTCGGCCTGACCGTCTCCAGGTAAGCAGCAATACTGGCGTAATCAGCGGGTGTCCCGCCCGGCGTCATGCCGGCGGCAATGGCCGCGTTGATGATTGCCACGTTACCCGACGTGTTGTAAGGCGCCTTGATCTGGCCCGGAGGAGTGGGAATGCCGTTAAAAAAAGTTGAGTGGCATTGGCTGGAGCACAGGGCAACGAAACGCTCGGCGCTCGCTTGCGCGGGTAAGCTGGCGCCCAGCAGCAAAAGCGCACCCGTGGCAATCGCCGCCACGAACGTCAAGCCCCGTTGCGGCCAGCGCGCGACCGGAAAGGCGAAGTTTCGTAGGTCGCCTCGGCCAATGCCGGTGGATACAGATAAGTTTTTCATGATTCTCCTTCTTGGTTAAACCGGAATCGGCGGCCGGAATCGGTGGCGTAAGCACGAGCATACACAACCATGCCAGGCGCGTCGTGACAGGGCAATGATCAAACCGTGATCTATTTGTGATTTCGCAGCCGCCCGGCATTCATTCGCTGCTGCTCGCCGCCAGCATGATCGGAAAGTTCCTGGCGTCGATCTGTTTCAGTCCAATCGCCACCCCACAGCGGGTGGTGGTGGCGGCGCGGGCGCGCGCCAGGGCTTCGTCTGTCGTCAACTGATGAAAGGGTCGGTTGAAATGGACGTAGCGGATAAAGGCGCGCTCTCCTTCCTGGGCCTTGGCGGCGAGCCGCAGATCCTGTACCTGCCTGAAGTACAGCGGTCCGCAGATGGCCTGGTTTGCGGATATCAGCATGCTGACATCGGTCGCGTGGGCAGACGGCAGGGACGCGAACAAGAGTGCGCCTGCGACGGTGGCGATGAGGGTTTGTTGACGTGCAGCTTTCATTTGGATTCTCCTTTGGGGCGATGACGGGATCGGCACGGGTCGCCGATGAGCGCACTATCGACCGCGGTGGCCGATCAAGTCCTTTATCGGAATTAATCGTTATGAAAAAGCCGGTTAATCGTTATGAAAACGGGCGGTTAGTAAATTGGGCTACAATGTGGCTCAAATTTTTTGGAGGAATAAACCATGTCCGCGAATGCAGTAGTCCGTGCCCGGATCGATGCGCACATCAAGGAAGAGGCGACCGTCGTACTGGCGGCGATGGGGCTAACCGTGTCCGACGCCTTCCGCATCATGTTGACCCGCATAGCGCGTGAGAAAGCGTTGCCGTTCGAACCGTTGGTGCCAAATACCGTCACCATTGAAGCGATGAAGGAAGCGCGTCGTGGTGGCTTGAAGTCGTTCGCTACCGCAGAGGATCTGATGGCAGACCTGAATGCGGTCGATTGAGCAGACCAGTCAGTTCAGGCGCGACTACAAACGCGAAGCCAAAGGATCGCATCGGCTAACGCTGGCGAATGATTTCGTTGCCATCATTAAGGATCTGGCGAACGACCAGCCGCTGGCCGAGAAGCAACGCGACCACGCGCTGACTGGCGATTGGAAGGATCACCGGGATTGCCACATCAAGCCAGACCTGGTGTTGATTTACCGTAAACCTGATGATGCTGTGTTGCAACTCGTTCGACTTGGCTCGCATAGCGAACTTGGCCTGTAAGTAATAAAGGGGGGACTGCGCTGAAAACAAATGACCCCTTTTAGCCCCCATGAAAAAGCCGGTTAATCGTTATGAAAACCCTCGGCGCACAAAACGCACAGGGTAGAATCGCCGAATTCGCCGAGGGTGGCCCGCACAGTGCGGCGCGCCCGCGAAACTGGGGGATGGATGTCGCCAATTCACCGCTTTGACCGGGCAGAAGTGCGCCCGGACGAACGATTGCTGATGGTCGACGGCAAGGCCGTTGAGTTGGGTGCGCGCGCCTTTGACCTGCTGGTCGTGCTTCTCGCCAATCGCGATCGCGTCATGACCCAGGACGAATTGCTGGATCGGGTCTGGCCGGGCGTGATCGTGGAAGCCAACAACTTGCAGGTGCAGGTATTCGCGCTGCGCAGGGTGCTGGGGGCGCAGGCGATCGCGACGATTCCGGGGCGGGGATATCAGTTCGTCGCCGGCGGGTCCGTCGAAGAACTACCGCCACCAACGGCGGTCGAGGGCAATTCGCCTGTCGCCGCCCAACCCACCGTACCCGCTCCCGAACCCGCCGCGCCCCTGGAAACCGGCACCCGTACCGGCGCCGACCAATTTGCAAAGCTGCCCGGAAAACGGCGCCACCACCGGGTCGCCATTGCCGCGGTCGCAGGATCAGTGGCCCTGATGGCCGGATTGGCCGGCTATTGGAATTGGAGCACCAACCAAAAGGCGAATCCCGGCAACAGCCCTCAAGCTGCCGCTGCGGCAGCAACCAGCGCAGGTCCGCTGTCGATTGTGGTACTCCCGTTTACCAATCTCACCGGCGATGCCGGCCAGGCCTACGTCGCCGATGGCCTCACCGCCAGTTTGACGGCGGACCTGTCGCGGATTCGCGATGCCTTTGTCATCAATGCGACGACGGCGTTCAGCTACAAAGACAAGGCGGTGAGCGTGCAGCAAGTCGGCCAGG
>JANNGY010000614.1:0-11397 GCA_031404095.1 Betaproteobacteria bacterium
GATTCCCGCCTGCGCGGGAATGACAAGATGTTCACGCGTTCCCTCAGCACACAGATCGCCATTTGACGGGCCTCTCGCGGCATTTTCGGCCTGCGAAGCGCGCCGGTGCTGGTGTTTCAACTTTCACGCATCAGTTGCGATCATATTCAAATCGCGCTTCCGCCGCCTGCGGCGAATCGGGACGCTGGACCTTCACGGTAATGATGTATCGCCCCTTGGTTGGCAGGCGGAAAAAATTGCCGTAGCTGATTCCCTTGTTGACCGCCATGATCTCAAGTGCACTGGATTCGCCACGCTGTGCCGGGTCCTCGACCCGCGCTTCGACTTGTGCGTTCGTCACCAGCACCTGGGTGAGGCGGTCATGCAGCGAGACGTTGACGTGGTAATAATCCGCCCCCTCCGGTACCGAGGCAAAGGAAGTCATGCGGCGGTTTTTTTGCGCCGCACGAATCGATTCCGCCGATGCAATGCCAAAGAAAATCTCGGTATTGCCGACCACCTTGCGGAATGGATCTTTCAGCGTGGCCGGTGCGGCCACCGGCGCGACCGTGGAGGCGCTGGCCGGATTGAACATATAGGTGATGGAATTTCGCATCTCGTTGACCGTGATATCGGACAGTCCGCCGCGCGCCGGCATCGGCCCGTGCCCGTTGAACGCCGTGCGCACGACTTCATCGAAGCCGCGTTTCAGGCGCTGAACCCAGGCGTCGCGATCACCGATCTTGGGTGCGCCGTTTTCGCCGGTCAGGTGACACTTGCCGCATTGCGTCTGCACGATCTGCTGGCCGCTGCGTTCGGCCGGCGCCGCTGCCGCTGTGGTCACAGGTTTGGCGGCGGGCTCGACCCATTTGCCGCCCGACTGGTTGATCATGTAAGCAATGGCGCGGCTGATCTCAAGATCGCTGGCATCCGCACTGCCGCCGTGCGCGGGCATTTTGCGAATGCCGGCCAGGGCCGATTGCGTGAGGCCGGTCAGGCCGCGCGAGCTGAGTTTGCTCCACGCTTTCTGGTCGCCGATGCGGGCTGCACCATCCTTGCCGGTGGCATGGCAGGCGCCGCAGGAGGCCTGCACCACCTCCTTGCCACTGCGCTCCGCTGCGCCGGCGGCGACCGGCGCCAGGAGGGTGACGGCGCCCAGCAAGGCTGTGCAGGCGGCAAGAAAGAAGTGCCGCTGATGGACGGGTGTTTTTCGTATGTCGGTGCGTGAAGGGCCGTTCATGATCGATTCTCCCCAGTGGGGTTGCAGGATTCAAGGCGAGCGCAGCATGTTGCGATCAGGCTTAAGCATCCAAGGAATGCATCCAGGGAATGCATCCAGGGAATGTGTAGTCTGCCGCGACGTCGACGCGCATGAATGGATACTGTTACCCGCTTTGCGCGGGTGCAATTTGATTGGCGTCAAATACGGGGCAGATAATAAAATCCGCGATGCTCGACGAATTGCCGGCAACGGTTAGCCGGATCCGCCGCCGTGGCCGGGCCCGGGAATTGATCAGGCTCATTTAATGGCTGCACGCGGCGGCTCATCATGTGATCGTCCGCCGCGCCCGTTGCGGCGATAATCATTCACTCGTCCCCGATTGACCGCCCCGCCAATGAACTTCCTGATTATCTATTCCACGACAGACGGCCACACGCTGAAGATCTGCCGCCGACTTCAGACGGTGCTGGAGTCGCTGGATCATGCCGTCAACCTGGTCGCGCTGGCCGACCAGGCCGGAGTTGATCTGCTGACATTCGACAAAATTGTGGTGGGCGCCAGCATTCGCTACGGCAAGCATCGCCCGGAGCTGGTCGATTTCCTGCAACGCAACGGGCCGATCCTCGGCGCGCGGCCGAGCGCGTTCTTCACAGTTAACCTGGTCGCGCGCAAGCCGGAGAAGAACCAGCCCGGCACCAACCCGTACATGGTCAAGCTGATGAAGCGCCTGGCTTGGCGGCCCGCCACGCTTGCCGTATTTGCCGGGAAGATAGACTATCCGCGCTATGGCTTCTTCGACCGGCAGATCATTCGCTTCATCATGTGGCTGACCGATGGGCCGACTGGCCGCGACGATGTCATCGACTTCACCGACTGGGCGCAGGTCGACGCCTTCGCGCGCGAGATCGACCGGATGCAAGCGAAGTAATCTGAAAAAGTGCTTGACCCTCCTGTGATCGGGAGGTTTAACTTGACGGCATATCCGAACCGAAACCAGGAGAGCACGATGATCGAACTGACGATTGACGACATGACCTGTGGCGGCTGCGTGGCCAGCATTACGCGCGTGGTCAAAGGCCTCGATCCGGACGCCGTCGTCGAGGCCAATGTCGAGACGAAAAAGGTGAGGATCGCCAGCCCCCTCGATACCGAGGCGGTGGTCGCGGCGATTGCGAATGCCGGATATCACCCGCAAGTGAGCCTGTAGCCTCCGGCGATCGCAACAAGCGCACGGCCAGTGTGGCCGTCGCTGCCGCATCTGCCACGACCACCACCACGGTATCTGCAACCATGCCCGCTCCCCAATTGAGCACATCGTCAATCGACCTCGCGATCACCGGCATGACCTGCGCGTCGTGCGCGAGCCGCGTTGAGGCTGCGTTGTCGCGGATCCCGGGTATCGACAAAGCTACCGTCAATCTTGCGACCGAGAAAGCGACGCTGCACGCGCCCGGCGCCGTTGACATCGGCGGTGCGGTGGCGGCCATCGAGAAGGCCGGTTATGGCGTCGCCCGGGAAACGATTGAACTGGCCATCGGCGGCATGACCTGTGCGTCCTGCGCGGGGCGTGTTGAGCAGGCGATCAGCAAACTGCCCGGCGTCCTGAAAGCCACCGTCAATCTCGCTACCGAACAGGCCAGCGTGCAACTGCTGTCCGGCGCGGTGACGGCGGCGCAACTTGTCGCTGCGGTGCAAAGGGCCGGATATGAGGCCTCGGTCAAGACCGGTATCGCCCCCGCTCCCGGTCTTTCGACATCGCATCGCGAAGGCACGCATGTCATTGCCGCGGCCATCCTGACCTCGCCGCTGGTGGTTCCCATGCTGGCCGAACTCGCCGGCGGTCACCTGATGTTGCCGGCCTGGATGCAATGGCTGCTGGCGACGCCGGTGCAATTTTATCTTGGCGCGCGGTTTTATCGTGCCGGCTGGAACGCCCTGCGGAATGGGGCCGGCAACATGGATTTGCTGGTCGCGCTCGGCACCAGCGCCGCCTACGGGCTAAGCGTCTATCAATGGTTGAGTGCGCCGGCAGGCGCCATGGCGCACTTGTATTTTGAAGCGTCGGCCGTGGTCATCACGCTGGTGCTGCTGGGCAAGTGGCTGGAAGCGCGCGCCAAGCGCCAGACCACGGCGGCAATCCGCGCCCTGCAGGCGTTGCGGCCGGAACAGGCGCGGGTGCGTCGCGACGGCGCGGAACTCGAGGTGCCGATCGAGTTGGTGCAGGCGGGCGATATGGTGGTGGTGCGCCCCGGCGAGCGCATCGCGGTTGATGGCGAAGTCGTCGAGGGAGAGTCCCACGTCGATGAATCGCTGATTACCGGCGAAAGCCTGCCGGTGGCAAAACTTGCCGGCGACCGGGTGACCGGCGGCGCCGTCAACGGAGAAGGCCTGCTGCTGGTGAAAACCCGGGCGATCGGCGCCGAGAGCACGCTGGCGCGCATCATACGCATGGTCGAATCCGCGCAGGCGGAAAAGGCGCCGATCCAGCGCCTGGTCGATCGTGTCAGCGCGGTGTTTGTGCCGGTGGTGCTGGCGATAGCGGCCCTGACTTTTTTCGGCTGGTGGGCGGCCAACGGTAACTGGCAACAGGGCCTGCTGAACGCGGTTGCCGTGCTGGTCATCGCCTGCCCGTGCGCGCTGGGATTGGCCACGCCCACCGCCATCATGGCCGGCACCGGGGTGGCGGCAAGATACGGCATTCTCATCAAGGACGCGTTGGCGCTGGAGACGGCTCACCGCGTCGGCATGGTGGCCTTCGACAAGACCGGCACGCTCACTGCCGGCAAGCCGGTGCTGGTGGCTTCGGTGGCCGCCGATGCGGGTGACGGACCGCAACGCGAACTGTTGCGTCTGGCAGGTGCGATCCAGCGCCACAGCGATCATCCGCTGGCGCGCGCGGTGATGGATGCGATCACGGCGCAGGGCATTGAACTTGCCGAGGTGCAGGACGCGAAAGCCCTGCCCGGCCGCGGTGTCCAGGCGACCGTGGCCGGCCGCACGCTGGCCATCGTCAGCAGCCGGCACATCGAAGATCAGAAGTTGCCGTTGCCGGCGGCGCTGGCGGAACAGTCCGCCCAGTTACAGCGCGATGGCCGCACCGTGTCGTGGCTGATCGAATCAGGCACTCGCTCGATCCTCGGGTTACTGGCGTTCGGTGACCACCTCAAGCCGACGGCAAAACAGGCGATCGAGCGGCTGCATCGCCTCGGCGTGAAGACGGCGCTGATCAGCGGTGACAACCGCGGCAGCGTGGAGGCGGTGGCGCGGGAACTGGCGATCGACGAGGTGCACGCCGACGTGTTGCCGGCCGACAAGGCGCGCCTCATTGCCGCGCTGAAGGCCGGCGGGCGGCGGGTGGCGATGGTCGGCGATGGCATCAATGACGCGCCGGCGCTGGCGGCCGCCGACATCGGCATCGCCATGTCCACCGGCACCGATGTGGCGATGCAGGCGGCGGGGATCACGCTGATGCGTGGCGATCCGGCGCTGGTCGCCGATGCGCTCGATATTTCACGGCGCACCTACGCCAAGATCCGCCAGAATCTGTTCTGGGCATTCTTCTATAACGCGGTGGGTATTCCGGCTGCCGCGTTGGGATTGCTGAACCCGATGATCGCCGGCGCGGCGATGGCGTTTTCAAGCGTCAGCGTGGTGTCAAATGCACTGCTGCTGCGGCGCTGGCGGCCGGGAAAGTAGATACAAGGGTGCGCATTGCGCACCATTTACCAGCACTGTCGTCGACGCGCCGAGTGAGACGCCCTGTCGTCGTTACCAAAAGCAGGCCACCAGTTGGCTAGTCTGCATATTTCATGGGTTCGCGTTCGAGAGTGGGTCGATGGGCGAGCGATTTTTCGTTCGACTGACCACGGCATGGCGAGCCATGCCACGGGAAGAGAACGGAAAAGCGCCGGCCAGCGGCCCGCTATCGAGCGCGAAGGCCCGGTGTAGCACGCAGTACAAATTGGATTTCACAAAGTTGACCTTTGCCAAGAGTGAAAATGGTGACGAATAGGGGCCGACCCATGAAATATGCAGGCTAGTCCTTTTCGTGCTTTCGTCCATTCCTTGATCCACCCCGCTTCTCCGGCTCGGCGCGCGGGTCGCGATGGCATTCGACACAATTCTCGAAGTCCCGGATGCCTTCCTCATGGTGTTTTGCGCGAATCTTTGCTGGCGTGTGTTCATGACACCCGTAGCAGGTGTAGCGACTGTAGTCATCAGTGGTATGGCACGTGACACATTTGGTTTCGTGATCCCGGTCCAGAACGAACAGCTTGGCGTGATCGAAGGTGGCAGGTTTCCAGTGATCCTGTGTGTGGCACTGCGCGCAGTTGCCTTTAAGCTGCCGGTGCAAGGAGTCAGCCGGCGCTTTGTGGCATCCATCGCAGCGGTCCCGTTGGGCCTTGGTCAAGAGTGAATGATCGAACATTGCCGGTTTCCAGCTTTGTGCCGAGTGACACTGGGCGCAGCCGATGGTCAGATCCCTGTGCATCTGGTCGACCGGCTTTGCATGGCACGACTCGCAGCGCTGCTGGACCTCAGTTCGCAGCAGGTCATGCGAGAACGGCTTGCGGCTGCGCTGTGTGAGTTTCGGTCCGGCATGGTCGCTGTGGCACGCCATGCAATTCTGTTCGACCAGTTCCTGATGGAAGGCGGTTTTCGCGCCGGATTGCGGCAACGCCGCGCCCTTGGTCGTGCGCAAGCCGATGTCGTGCTGCTTGTGGCAGGAAAGGCAACGCGGCGCAGATGCGCCGCGCCACGGCGCATGACAGGCGAAGCAGTCGGTGGCCAGATCGGCATGTCCCTGTACGAGCGCACCCGGGCTGACCATCAGGTGCGGATAGATGAAGGCAAGCGCCACCAGCATGGCTAGATTGGCCGCGATAACCCAGATCAGCCAGCCGCGCTTCACTTCCAGCCCCAGAACAGGAAAACGGCGACGATGTGTGCCACGGCAAGCACGGCGAACGCCAACGTAATCGGAAAGTGCACCGCGCGCCATTTCTTGACAACGTCGAAGGTCAGGCTGTCCCAGTAGATGCGGTCTTCGAGATCCTCCGGCGTGATGCCCTTCTGGCGCATGCGGTTCTGTGTCTCCTCCAGGCGCCGCCGTGACCGGTCGAGCAGGTATTTGCCGGTCAATCCGCTGCCGACATTGACGAGCATGGCGCCGACCGCCAGCCAGCCCAGGATTGCGTTGAAATGGATGCCTGCATGAACCAGCGCCAGCAACGACCCTAGCCATGCCATCCACTCATGCATGCGCAGCAGCGTCGCCGGATGGCCGGACTTGATGAGCTTGCGCTTGCGTAGCGAGTAGGCGATGGATCCCAGGATCAGGAGGGTGCCCGGAATGCCGAGGTAGCGCCCGATCCAGACCATGTTGAGAAAATGGAGCCCGGCATCAATGAGCAAGGCTGCCATGACCAGCGCCACCATCATCAATAGAAACGGCAACACTTCGCGACGGAGCAGGCGGGCTTGCATGACCGTCAGGCCTCCAGCACGAGCGCTGAGCCGGGTATGCCCACACACAGCAGGCAGCGGCCGACAGTGACATCGTGATCAGGTTTGCTGCCATAGCGGACGGTACCGCTGACGACCTTCGTCTCGCAGGTTCCGCAGCCCCCGGCGCGGCAGCCGGACTCGATGGATACGCCGTGCCGTTCGGCAAAGTCGAGCAGGCTCGCATCCTGTCCATCCCAAACCAGCGTGCGGCCGGAGCGCGTGAACCTCACTTCGACCGGCTCGACTAGGCCGGCAGCCGACTCACCGGGAAGCCGAACCGTCGCAGGCCCGAACGCTTCGAAGTGCAGGTCGGCCCGGGGCACCCCCCACTCCACGAGCGCCGGGACCAGGGTCTCCATCAGCGCCGGCGGCCCGCAAACGTAGAACTGGTGACGGCCGTGCGGCAAAGCACGACGCAGCAGTTCCACGTCCACACGGCCCTCATGCTGGTAATCCCGCCCGGCCAGTTCGCCGGCCTCCGGGCGGCTGTAGACGACGTTGAGGTGAACGTTGGCGTGCTGCATGGCGAGCTGTTCCAGCAGTTGCTTGAACGCCTGCTCGCCGCCGTTGCGCACGCCATAGAACAGATGCATCGTACTGGCCGGCTGTTCGGCCAGGCACCAGCGCAGCATGCTCATTATCGGCGTAATGCCGATTCCGCCGGCAATCAGCACCACCGGGACAGTAGCGACCGGGTCGATGAAGAAATGCCCGGCAGGCGCCTTGACCTTGAGGACATCACCCGGCTGGACATGATCATGGAAGTGACTGGATGACACGCCGGGGGCACAGTCGGGACGATTAGCCGGCGGCGGCACGCGCTTGATCGTGACGCGGTAGTACTTCGGGTCCGGTCGATCCGACAGCGAGTAACAGCGCGTGATCGCACGCGAGCCGCGCGCCTGTAGCGCGACCGGTGCTGCGATGTCCAAAGAGAACGTCAGGAACTGACCGGGAAGAAACGGCGGAAGTGGCAATCCATCGACCGATTCGAGGTAGAAGGAGCATTGGCTGTGCGAGCGATCCTCGAACGCACGCCGCACTACCCGAAACTCCCGCCATCCGGGCCAAGCGAGATTCGACGGCACGGAAGCGTCTTCGACATGACTGACCTGTGCCGCCTGCATACTGCGTCGCCGCCAGATGACCACGCCAATGCCTGCCGCCAATTGAAACAAAAGCGCGGCAACGATGTACGTGAGCAGTTTAAGAACGGTCAAGGCTAAGTTATTCGCAACCGACGCTAATGCCTCAGCCTAAAGTCGACCTAGCCCAACTATATTGACCAAAGTCAATTGCAGACCAAAATAATCGAGAGGTCTAGGTTCGCCTTGCTTTCAAGGAATGGTGTTCCCTAGTGTGAGTTCCGGCAGAACCTGTTCTGGCCGTTCATCTACAACGTCGTCAGTGTCCCTGCCGCGGCATTTGGCTTGCTCAACCCAATGAACGCCGCCACGGCGATGGCATTTTCCAGCGTGGGCTTGGTGTCAAATGCACTGCCGCTTAAGCGTTGGCGACCGGGAAAATAATCTCCAACCGTAAATTCAGCGGCCACCTTTTGGCGCCTTAATCACCAGCGTCCCGGCGATCTTGTCGTGCCAGCCCTGTTTGCGGGCATCGAATCCCACCCAGATCAGGCCCAGCAGCAGCGGGATCATCGAAACGTAGTAACCGATATAGCGCAGGATCGCTTGCCCGACGCCGAGTTTGCTCAGCGTCATCGCATCGACGATGCGCGCGCCGATCACCATCTTGCCCGGCGTGGCGCCGCGCGCCAGCCAGAAGAAGATGACCGCCAGCGCCGGGAACAGGTACTGCACCAGGAAGTCCGCCGGTCCCGCGACCAGCTTGCCCTCGATCAAATTGAGGTAATCCCATCCATAGATCCACAGAATTGCCGGCACGATGATCATCAGCGCGCAAATGCTGTCGACGATGGCCGCCAGCACGCGCGCCCAGAAGCCGACGTACTCAATGCCCTGGTTTGTTGCGTTGTCGTTTTCCAAGTGGTCTCCTTGAAGAGGGTACTGCCGTGGACAATTCCGTCATGCTACGCTGGCGACGCCAAACAATCACCGCCTTGCCGCAAGGCGACACTGTTTGATGGGGAATGCCATGAAGACGATGCCGCTCGAAGGCCTGAAGGTTCTGGAGTTGGGCACGCTGATTGCGGGTCCGTTTTGCGGCCGGCTGCTGGCGGAATTCGGCGCGGAAGTCATCAAGATCGAGACGCCCGCCGATGCAAAGGGAGAGGGTGGTGATCCGCTGCGCAAGTGGCGCAAGCTGCACGAGGCGGAGGGCGAAACGACCAGCCTCTGGTGGTACGCGCAGGCGCGCAACAAGAAATCGGTGACGGTCAACCTGCGCGAGAAGGAGGGCCAGGAAATCGTTCGCAAACTGGCATCGCAGGCCGACATCATCGTCGAGAACTTTCGCCCTGGCACGCTGGAGAAATGGTATCTCGACTACCCCGCGCTGGCGAAGGACAACCCGGGGCTGATCATGGTGCGGCTGTCGGGCTTTGGCCAGAGCGGGCCGTACAAGGATCGCGTCGGCTTTGGCGCCATCGGCGAATCGATGGGCGGCATGCGCTATCTCACCGGCTACCCGGATCGTGCGCCGGTGCGCGTCGGCATTTCCATCGGCGATTCGCTGGCGGCCATGTACGGCGCGATGGGTGCGCTGATGGCATTGCACCATCGGCATGCCACCGGCCTGGGGCAGGTGGTCGATGTGGCACTGTATGAGGCGGTGTTCTCGATGATGGAATCGATGCTGCCGGAATTCGGCATGACCGGCTTCGTGCGCGAGCGCAGCGGGGCGAGCCTGCCGGGCATCGTGCCGTCCAACACTTACCTGACCGGTGATGGCCAGTACGTGGTGATCGGCGCCAACGGCGATTCGATTTTCAAGCGCATGATGAAGGCCATCGGCCGTCCGGACCTGGGCAATGATGTCGCGCTTGCGGACAACGCGGGACGGACCGAGCGCACCGAAGAACTCGACACCGCCATCGGCGCGTGGACCGGGGCTAACACGCTTGACCAGGTACTGGCCGTCCTGGAAAAAGCCGATGTGCCCGCCGGGCGAATCTATTCGATTGCAGATATCGTCACCGACCTGCAGTATCAGGCGCGCGGCATGATCGAAAAACACAAACTCGGGGATAATGAGGAAGTCTGGCTGCCGGGGGTCGTGCCGAAGCTTTCGGCCACACCGGGCGGCACCAAGTGGATCGGCCCGAAACTGGGGGAACACACGGCGAAAGTGTTGAGTGCGATTGGCTACGATGCCGCGCAGCAGGCGGATTTGAAAAAACGGGGAATTATCTAGGCGCCGCACCCACGAAGGAAAAGATGAAACAGCGCATCTACATCAACGACGTCGCCGTGCGCGATGGATTCCAGATCGAAAAGAACTTCATCGCGACCGAAACCAAGATCGCGCTGATCGATTCACTTTCCGAAACCGGCATCGCGAAGATCGAGGCCACCTCGTTCGTGCACCCGAAGCTGGTGCCGAACATGGCCGATGCCATTGAGGTGCTGGCCCATATCAGGCGCGTGCCCGGCGTGACGGTTAGCGTGCTGGTGCCGAACCTGAAGGGCATGGAACGCGCGGTGGAAACACACCAGACCCGCGGCCGGATCGATGAAATCAACGTCTTCATGTCGGCCTCCGAAACGCATAATCGCGCCAACGTCAATCGCGGTTGCGAGGAGTCCTTTGCCGATTTTGCAGTGATGATCGGCTTGGCAAAGGCGGCCGGCATTCGCATGAACGGCTCCGTGTCCACTTCATTCGGTTGCCCTTTCGAAGGTCACGTGCCGGAAGCGCGCGTGTTGGGATTTGCACAACGCTTTGTTGAGCTGGGTTTTGACGGCGTGTCGCTGGCCGACACGACCGGCATGGCCAATCCGGCGCAGGTGGAGCGCCTGTCGGCCGAAGCGGTGAAGCGTTTTCCCGGCATCCCGCTAACGCTGCATTTCCACAACACCCGCGGCATGGGACTCGCCAACGTGGTGGCCGGTATCCGCGCCGGGATCGTTCATTACGATGGCTCGCTCGCCGGACTCGGCGGGTGCCCGTTCGCACCCGGCGCCACCGGCAATATCTGCACTGAGGACATGGTGAACATGCTCGAAGACATGGGCTATGACACCGGTGTCGACCTCGACAAATTGCTCGCCGCCGCGGTCAAGATGCCGCTGGTGGTGGGGCACGATGTCGCGGGCCAGGTGATGCGCGCCGGCAAAACGCTGCATCTGCATCCGGTGCCAGATAAGCTCTATACGCAGTGAACACCACCCCGATGAACACCACCACAATCAGCCCCACCACAAGGAACGCCATGAATCGATTGACATTACTGGCCGCCGCAATCGCCTGCAGCGCCTCCGCCAGCATGGCCGGAAACCTGGACCAGATTGGCAACCTGGCGCAGGGCGAGTTCCTGAAGCTTTCCACCGACCTGGGAGCGGCTGCTTCCTACAAGGGCGTGACGCCGGCCACGCCGCTGGGGTTGACCGGTTTCGATGTCGGCCTGGAAATGACCATGACGCAGCTCGAAAGCACCACCGCTTTCGCGAAGGCCGGCGCGGGCGACATCGACAACCTGTACATCCCCAAGCTTCACATCTACAAAGGCCTGCCGTACGGTTTCGATGTCGGCGCGTTTATCAGCCAGG
>JANNGY010000615.1:0-6795 GCA_031404095.1 Betaproteobacteria bacterium
GGTACAAGAGGCAGCGCTTAAAGCGGGGGATCCCGTCGCTAGCGACCTGTTTGGGACTGCGAGTTCGGTCAACGGGGACACGATAGTGGTGGGTGCATACGGCGAGGCAAAACAAGAGGCCGCAAAAAACGACGCCGCCAAACAAGAGGCCGCCAAATCCAGCCCTCAAAATGTGGATACCATCGTCGTCACGGGTATTCGCCGATCTATCGAAACGTCGATCGCCACCAAGCGCAACTCGGACTCCATCGTCGAAGCCATCTCGGCCGAGGACATCGGCAAACTGCCGGATGCCAGCATCGCAGAGTCTCTTGCTCGCCTGCCGGGCCTGACCGGCCAACGCGGGACTGACGGGCGTGTCAACGTGATCTCGATCCGCGGCCTGTCGCCCGCGTTCTCTGGCGTATTACTGAATGGCCGCGAGATCGTGAGCTCCAACGACAGCCGTGCCGTCGAGTACGACCAGTTTCCGTCCGAACTGATCGGCTCGGCAACGGTTTACAAGACGCCAAACGCTTCTCTGATCGGCCAGGGGCTTTCGGGCACAGTGGATTTGATGTCGCGACGGCCGCTCGACACCCGCGGCCGCGAAGTCGCGATCAACGTGCGCGGCGAAACCAATTCGCTCAAGACCCAGGTGTCGGGCGTGGCCAATCCCACTGGCAACCGAATCAGCATGTCGTACTTGGACCAATTCGCCAACAACACCATTGGTGTGGCAGTCGGTTTCGCGCACCTGGAGTCCACGACGCAGGCGCGCGTGCTGGAACTGGACCAGTATGGCGACTACACGCCCTATGGCGTTCCCATCAACGGCACCGTGAAGTCGTTGTTCCAGGCGCCCACGGTGACGTGGGGCCCGGTCAGCCAGGCCATGCTGCCGATGTTCTGGACGGGGTCGCAGTTCACCAAGAAAAACACCCGCGACGGCCTGATGGCGGTGCTGGAGTACAAGCCAAACAAGGACCTGAGCTCGCAACTCGACCTCTATTACTCGAAATTTGATACGCACGAGGTAGGCGGCAAACTGACCTCCAACATGTTCGCCAGCTGGGGCCAGCTGTTCGGTGGACCTAACTCGCAGAACACTTTGTCCAACGTTGGCACCGCCCAGGTCGGGCAGAATACCTACGCCACCAGTGCCACAGCAAGCGCCCTGCCGACGACGACCACGAACTGGGATACCAAACGGCGGGACGAGATTACGGCGATCGGCTGGAACAACTCGCTCAAGGTCGCCGACCAGTGGACGCTGGTGTCCGACCTCAGCTACTCGCGCGACGTGCGCGACGAGGTTTACCAGGAGGTTTATGCAGGCCCCTGGAATAACGCGGCAAACACCTGGGCCTACGGGCCGTTCCGGTGGAACGTGCCGGTTGATGGCGGGGCGCAGTCCTTCACGCCGCTGACCCCGGGCTTCCTGTCCAATCCGGCGAACATCCGCTTTGGCGACGTGACTGGCTTCGACTACGTGCCCGGCGAGCCGCGATGGACCGGCGTGGTGCGTGACCCACACTCGGTTGATGTCATCAAGTCGATGCGCCTGTCGGCGCGACGCCCGGTCGATCTGTTCGGCGTGTTCAGCAACTTCACCGGCGGCTTTAACTACACCCAGCGCGACAAGAGCATCGAGAAAAACGAAACGCGCCTGGTCATGCCACTGGACAGCAACGGTAACCCGATTCGCAACATCCCGGTCGGCGCCGTACGCGCGCCACTGGATATGTCGTGGATGGGCGTGCCCGACTTCATCCGAATTGACGTGCCCTCGCTCGTCAGCTCCGGCGCGCTTGGCCGCAAGGCGGCCGAGTTCCAGCTCAAGGGAAACGACGCCTTTGTTCACGAAAAGATTTCCACCGCCTACGTGCAATTGGACATCGATTCCCAGCTCGGCAGCGTGCCGATCCGTGGCAATTTCGGGGTCCAGGCGGTGCACGCCGACCAGCGTTCGGAGGGCTTTGAGTACCTGGGCCTCGACAACAACAACCCCAACCTCGCGCTGCTGTTCCGCCGATCGGGCGGCAAAAAGTACGATGACGCACTGCCCAGCCTGAATCTGGTCGCCGAGTTGAGGCCCGATTTGATCGCGCGCTTCGGAGCTGGCATGCAGTCCGCGCGACCCAACATCAACGACATGCGCGCCGGCGGCAGCACACCGCGACTGAACACCGACCCCGGACCGAACGAGGGCACCTGGCAAGTTACCTACGCCGGCAACCCGGAGCTCAAGCCGTGGCGCGCCAGCGCGTTCGACCTGTCGGTCGAGAAGTACTTCGGCAAGCGCAGCTACATCTCGGTCGCCGCATTCCGCAAAAACCTGTTGAGCTACGTCATCTCTTCGGAGTTGCCCGTCGATCGATCCGGCACACCTTTGCCGGTGGGCTACACCCCGTCGCAGGGCGTGGTGGTCCAGAAGTTTGGCGGCGAAATCAAACCGCGCAATGGCTCCGGCGGGCGCGTCGAAGGTTACGAGTTTGCCGCGGCGCTCGAAGGCTCGATGCTCACTCCCTGGCTCGAAGGCTTTGGCATCGTGGCCAGTGCCTCCAAGCTCAACAGTTCAATTAGCGATCAAAAGGTCGACCAGAACAGCAATCTGGTCGTAGTCGACACGAAATCGCCGATCAACGGACTTTCCGGCCGATCGAACAGCGTGACCGTTTACTACGAGAACCACGGCTTCTCGGCCCGGGTCAGCCAGCGCTACCGCTCAGCCTTCACCGCCACGACACGCGACATCTTCTTCCGCCCGACCACGCGCTCGCAGGGCAAGGACAAGGTGGTGGACATGCAACTTGGTTATGCCTTCGACGAGAAGAGCAGCGCCAAGGGCTTGTCGGTGCTGCTGCAGGTCAACAACCTCACCGATACGACGACGACCAGCTACAAGACGCCGGGCAATCTGGACGTGCCGGACGCGACGCAGCTGGTGCCGAACTACAACTACCGCTTCGGTCGTCAAATACTGGCGGGCTTGAACTACAAGTTCTAAAGCGACGTACGCGGATGGTGCCTGCGCCGCTGGCGCGGTACCATCTGCGCACCCTGACACTTTTCCTGCGAACGCCATGACCCTCCAACCCGTGCGCACCATCGTCATCGTCGGCGGCGGGACGGCCGGCTGGATGACCGCCTCGGCGCTCGCCAAGGCATTGGAGGGCAAGTGCGCGATCAGCTTGGTGGAATCCGACGAGATCGGCATCATCGGCGTCGGCGAGGCCACCATTCCGCACATCGGCGAGTTCAACCGTGCCCTGGAGATCGATGAAGACGCCTTCATGCGCGCCACGCAGGCGACCTTCAAGCTCGGCATTGAATTCGTCAATTGGGGCGCCATCGGCGACCGTTACATCCACGGCTTCGGGTTCGTGGGTCAGGCCACCCAAGCGCTGCCGTTTCACCATTTTTGGCTCAGGATGCGTCGTGCCGGCCGCGCCGGGCCGCTTGAAGCCTACTCGATCAACACCGCCGCACCCCAGCAGGCCAAGTTCATGCGCGCGCGCAAGGACATGCCGGGCTCACCGGCGGCTGACATCTCGCATGCGTTTCATTTTGATGCCGGGCTCTACGCGCGCTACCTGCGCGCCTACTCAGAGCAGCGCGGCGTCCGACGCACCGAAGGCAAGATTGCGCAGGTGAGCCAGCGCGAACCCGATGGCTACATCGATGCGGTAGTGATGGAAAGCGGCGAACGCATCGCCGGTGATTTTTTCATAGACTGCTCGGGAATGCGCGGACTGCTGATCGAGCAGACGCTGAAAGCCGGCTTTGAAGACTGGTCGCACTGGCTGCCGATGAACCGCGCCCTGGCAATCCCGTGCGAATCGGTCGGCCCGCTGCTGCCGATGACCCGCTCCACCGCGCACAGCGCTGGTTGGCAATGGCGCATCCCCCTGCAACACCGCACTGGCAATGGCCACATTTACTGCAGCAGTTTCATGGAGCAGCACGAAGCCACGCGCATCCTGCTCGACAACCTCGATGGCAAGCCACTGGCCGATCCGCGCCCGCTGAAGTTCACCACCGGTCGGCGCAAACAGTTCTGGATCGGCAACTGCGTGGCGGTCGGCTTGTCCAGCGGCTTTCTCGAGCCGCTCGAGTCCACCAGCATCCACCTGATTCACACCGCGGTCTCGCGCATCATCAGCTTCTTTCCGCACGCCGGCTTCGACGCCGCCGATATCGCCGAATACAACGCGATGACGCAGTGGGAGTACGAGCGCATCCGCGACTTCCTCATCCTGCACTACAAGGCTACCGTGCGCGACGATTCCGAGTTCTGGAACTACTGCCGCACGATGTCCATCCCGGACACACTGCAGCGCAAGATTGACTTGTTCCGCAGCAACGGCCGCGTCTTCCGGGAATTGCAGGAGCTGTTCGCGGAACCGAGCTGGCTGCAGGTGATGATCGGCCAGCGCATCATGCCCCAGGGCTATCACCCCTTTGCCGATCTTCGCACCGAAGACGACGTCGAGGCCTACGTCCGCGACGTGGCCAACGTGATCGCCAAGTGCGTCAATGTGATGCCGACGCAGGCGGCGTACATCGCGGAACACTGCGCTGCCACACAGCCATGACGCGAGCGCTGCGCATCGAACCCGCGGCGGCCGTGGGCGGGCGTGCCGCTGTGAGCGGCGGCTTCATCGTTGAAGGCGAAGAGACCTGGTACCGAATCGACGGCTACGACCAACTGCCGCCGTTCTTCATGATCCTCGCGGGAGACAGCGATCTCTGGGCTTACGTGTCTACTGCCGGCTCGTTGACGGCCGGTCGGCGCGATGCCGAAGGCGCCTTCCTTCCGTATGAGACCGTCGACAAGATCCACCTGAGGGGCGATAACACCGGACCGCGGACCTGGATCCACATCGAAGGCGGTGTTCACGCGGAACTCTGGCAGCCCTTTGCACCGCGCCTGGATGGACCGGCCAGGCGGCGCTCAGTTTGGAAAAACCTTTCGGGAACCCGCATTCGCTTTCGTGACGAACATCCCTCTGGCCGACTGGTTTTCCAGTACGAATGGTTCACCGCAGCAAATTTGGGGCTGGTCCGGTCCGCCCGGCTTGAAGCGCCGGACGGGCCAGTTTCCGTAAAGGTACTCGACGGCGTGCGGAACCTGATTCCCCCGGGCATCGGTGTCGAACTGTCGAACACCATGAGCTGCCTCAGCGATGCATACAAGTGGAACGAGTCTGCCGCGGGCGGACATCTGGGGTTTTTTACACTCTACGCGCAGATTTGGGACCGGGCCGAGCCGAAGGAAGCCCTGACCGCGCTGACGGCGTGGCACACCGGTGCGCCGGCAGGCACCAAGACCCTTCTTTCGGCGGCGCAGGTGACTGATTTTTGCCGCACCGGGCACGTCGAGGCTGAGACGCTGACCCGCGGCCGCCGCGGGGCCTTCCTCGTGAACTTCGACGCGGAAGTTGGCCGAACAGGCCTTGAGTGGCACATGGTCATAGACGGGCCGCAGTCGCAGGTCCAGGCCTTCGAATTGTCTCGCTGGCTCGAGAAAGGGCAAGGCACCGTGGCTGAGATCGTCAGCGCCCGCGAGCGAAACACAGCCGGGCTGGACGAACTCCTCGCGCGCGCCGACGCCTTCCAGCATTCCGGGGACACGATGGCCGCGGCGCACCACCGGGCCAATGTCCTGTTCAACATCATGCGCGGAGGCGTGTTCGTCGACGGGACCCGTTTCGAGCGTGACGACCTTCTCGCGTTCGTGCGCCAGCGCAACAAGGCCATCGGCGCGGTGATGAGCGAAGGTTTGGCGGACTGGCCGGCCCAGGTGGATCGCTCGACTGCGCTGGCGGCAGCCCGCGATAACTGGGGGCCGCAAGCCGAGCGCCTGGTGCTCGAATACCTGCCGCTGACGTTCAGCCGCCGTCACGGCGACCCCAGCCGGCCCTGGAACAGATTTTCGATCCGGGTACGGGACTCGGAAGGCCGGCGCGTGGTCAACTACGAAGGGAACTGGCGCGACATCTTCCAGAACTGGGAGGCCATGATTCCCAGTGAGCCGGATTACGTCGGCTCGATGATTGCCGTCTTCCTCAGTTCGATGACAACCGACGGCTACAACCCGTACCGAATCGGGCGCGAAGGCATCGACTGGGAAGTCGAAGAGACCGACAACGCGTGGAGCCACATCGGCTATTGGGGCGACCATCAGGTGATCTACCTGCTCAAGTTTCTCGAGGCTGCGCAGGCGCGCGACCCCGGGCTCCTCAACACGGTTTGGGACCGCGCGATCTTCAGCTTCGCCGACGTGCCCTACCGCCTCAAGCCCCATGTCGAGCAGATCGCGCGGCCGAAGGACACCATTGCCTTCGATCGTGCGGCACACCGGCAAGCGCAGGAGCGGGCTCGGCGGCTTGGCGCTGACGGCCTGCTCGTGTGCGATGCGCGCGGCGAGCCGGTGCTGGCGACGTTGGCGGAAAAACTGGCCACGATCCTGCTGGCCAAAGCGGGCAGCCTGGTACCCGGCGGCGGCCTGTGGTTGCACACGCAGCGTCCCGAGTGGAACGATGCCAACAATGCGTTGGTGGGGAACGGCCTGTCGGTCGTGACCCTAGCGCATTTGCGCCGCTTTCTGACGTTCCTGATCGAGTTGCCTGGGGCAGACAGGCCGTTCTCCCTATCCGCGCCGACCCTCGGCGCGTTGTCGCATTTCCATGCCCTCGTCTGCGCGACGCCGCTCTCGGCAGTCGACGATGATGTCGGGCGCCGCGCCTTCCTCGACGGCGCCGGCGCAATCCTCGACATGTGGCGCGCAGAGGGCTACCGTGGTGCGGCGGG
>JANNGY010000616.1:0-4692 GCA_031404095.1 Betaproteobacteria bacterium
TTTCATCCCTCCATCTTAATCCCGTCGCCTAAAGGCGAGGGGTTTACGGATCCCCGATGGGGGACTCTAAACGTGCTAGCGCCAATGAAACACAAGCACTGGCGAGGGTTTCAGGGCTTTTTCGTGCCACCAGCCGCGCCAGTGCTAGAGGTTGAGCAGGGGGAACTTCTATTAACCTCGTCGTCCCAGCGTCAGGCTGAGACCCAGTCTGTCCAAGTGTTTGATTGTACGAAGGACTGGATTCCGGCCCGGCGCCGCCTTTGGAGCGGTCCGCCGGAATGACGAAATTTTGAGGTTTCGAGAAGTTCCCCAACGAATTCACCCGGCATGCCGGATGTCGGCGAGACGGCTGCCCGATGCAGCGGGCTGCACGAACCGGCGCGAAAACGCTATTGCGGCGGTTCTAAGGCAAACTGGCACTTTCCATCCCCTATTCGATCTGCCAAGAGAGTCCTTCCATGAAGAAACTGCTTACCATCTCGCTTCTGTCCGTGATCCTTTCTACCTTCATTTCGGTTCCGCTCGCTGCGCAGGAAGTGAGGAAAATAAAAATCGGCGTCGAAGGCGCCTATCCACCGTTCAGCCAGGTCGGCCCCGACGGCAAGGTCAAGGGCTTTGACATCGACATCGCCAACGCGTTGTGCGAACAGATGAAGGCGCAATGCACCATGGTGAAACTCGACTTTGATGGCTTGATTCCGGCGCTGCAGGCAAAGAAGATTGATGCCGTGATCGCCTCCATGTCGATCACCGAAGAACGCCAGAAGCTGGTCGATTTCTCCGACAAGTACTATCGCACTCCGGCGCGTTTTGTCGCCAGAAAAAGCAGCGGCTTGACAGTCACCGCGGCGGGACTTAGGGGCAAGCGCGTCGGCGTGCAGCGCACCACCGTCCACGACATTTTTGCCACGGAGAGTTTCAAGGAATCGGAAATTGTGCGCTACGCAAGCCAGGATGAAGTCTTTGTGGACCTGGTCGCAGGCAAACTCGACGGCGCACTGGTGGACTGGATCGCCGCATCGGCGGGCTTCCTGAAAACGCCGGCGGCGAAGGAGTTTGGATTCCTTGGTCCGGTCTTCATTGACTTCAAGTACTTTGGCGTCGGCGCCGGCATCGCCGTACGCAAAGGCGACAGCACGCTGCGCAACGATTTCAACGCCGCCATCAAGTCCATCCGCGCCAACGGTACCTACAAAAAGATACAGGACAAGTATTTCGACTTCGACGTATATGGAACGTGAGGGGAACCTGAGCGGAACCTGAGAAAAGGGGATGGTGACGCGGCCCCCGCCGCCGCTAATGATTCAGGCGCGAATGGCGAATGCCGTACGCAAAATAGCCGCAAATCGCCAGCATCATCCAAATACCGAAGACCGTGTAAGTGGTGGTCGACAAATCCTTCATGATGTAGAGGCACGAAAGAATGGATAGCCCGGGAATCAGGTAGGGGCCGAATGGCACCCGGAATCCCTTGCCTTGGTCCGTACCGGCAAACCGCTTGCGGCGGATTATGGGTACGGCGGCAGAGACGATCGCGAAGGCAACCAGGGTGCCCATGCTCACCATGTCCCACAGGTAGCCGGAATCCACCGTCCCCGCGACCAGTGCTGCCGCGACGCAAACGATGACAATGCTCTTGGCGGGCACTTTCGACGTGCGATTCACCTCACCAAAGACCTTGCCGATGAGCCCATCCCGGCTGACCGCAAACAGGATTCGCGTCTGGCCATATATGGAAACGAGGGTGACGCTGAACACCGAGATGACCGCGCCGGCGGAAAGCACGATGGCCGGCCACACTTTGCCGGTGACATTTTGCAGGATGACCGCAAGCCCGGCATCCTGCCCTTCGAACTTGCCGGCCGGCTGCGCGCCGAGCGCGGTCACCGCCACCAGCAGGTAGGAGACCGTGACAATGATCAGGGCAGCGATGATGCCGAGCGGCACATCGCGGCGCGCATTCCTCGCCTCCGCACCGCCGGTCGCCACGGTATCGAGCCCGATATAGGAGAAGAATACGGTCGCTGCCGCCGCCGTAACGCCGGTGAGACCCGCGTGGCCCTTGCTCGTATCAGTGTTAAAAAACGGCGTGAAATTATCCGCGTTGAAACCTGACAGCGCCACGACCGCGAAGAATATCAGGATCCCGATCTTGATCAACACCATCACGGTGTTGACCGCCGCCGATTCGCGCACGCCGCGCAGCAGCAATACACCACACAGAAAGATCAGGATGACCGGTGGCAGATTGACCTGGCCTGCATGGATTTCCGTGCCATTCGCACCCAATACGATCATCGGCGAGCGAAGCGCCAGCGGAATATGCCAGCCGAATGCATTTTCGAGGAAATTATTCAGGTAAGCCGACCAGCCGATGGCGGTCGCGCTTGCCGACAAGCCAAATTCGAGCAGCAAACAAGCCGCCGCGATGTATGCAAGAAATTCGCCGACCGTCGCATAGACGTATGAGTACGATGAACCGGAAGCGGGAATGCGCGACGCCAGTTCGGCGTAGCACAACGCGGTCAAGCCCGCCGTAAACGCCGCCATCAAGAAAGAAATGATCACCGCCGGTCCCGCCTTGGGCACCGCCTCGGCCAACGTAAAGAAGATGCCCGTGCCGACCGTTCCGCCAACACCGAGCATGGTCAATGAGAATACGCCAAGCGTGCGATGCAGGGACCCTCCCTGCACCGGCAATTCACTTTCGTGTGCCTCGATCGATGTGGTGCGTAACAGTCTCTGGCGCAATGATTGAGGGCTCACGATTTTCAGTCAGGACAATTTGCGGCCGGGTGGAAGGTGGGCGCGAGCATACACGACAAACACAAGTCGGGGAAAGCAGGCGAAGGGTTGGGCTGACGCGCCGGGCGCGGTCCATTCATCATCGCAACCGGACCGGGATGTAACCCCGATGCGGCCTCCACCGGATTGAGTGTGTATCATGCGTCCCGGCATTTCGTGCTTTCGTCGCCGACCACTTCGGGATGCTATCGGCGCCGCGCACGATGAGCCTCACGGACATGCCCGATCCAGTTCTTCGCCGCGCCATTGTTTCAGGTGGCACGGGTTATCACCTTTGTATCGTCGTATCATGTCTTCAGGAAACGCTAGCCCCGCATTTGACGCATGGATTTCAATGCCGCCGTTTCGCCAAGTCCCTATGGAAATCAGAAAAAATCCGCTGCTCTCGACCTACGTCGGTACCGATCGTGAAATCGTCAGCTTTCACTATGGCAACGGTATGCCCGGGCAAAAAATCTATCTGCAGGCATCGCTGCACGCCGATGAATTGCCGGGCATGCTGGTGGCCCATCACCTCCGCCGGCGATTTGCCGAACTCGAGGCCGCCGGGAAGATTCGCGGTGAAATTGTGGTGGTTCCCGTGGCCAATCCGGTCGGGCTTGCGCAAACACTGCTGCACAGTCAGGTGGGCCGCTTCGAACTGGCGAGCGGCGAAAATTTCAACCGCCACTATCCGGCGATGTATCCGGGCATCGTGGAACGCGTGGAATCAAGGCTGACGGCCGACAGCGAATTGAACGCGCGTGTGGTGCGCGAAGCCATGCTGGCCGAACTCGATGCCCGCACGCCCCAGACCGAACTCGACAGCATGCGGCAGGTGCTGATGCGGCTGTCGTGTGACGCCGACGTGGTGCTGGACCTTCACTGCGATTCGGATGCCGTGCTGCATCTCTACACGGGCACGCCGTTGTGGCCGCAGTGCGAACCGCTGGCGCGCTACCTGGGCGCATTCGCCACCTTGCTGGCAACCGAGAGTGGAGACAATCCGTTCGACGAAGCCTGCTCGCAGACATGGTGGCAGCTCGCCGATCATTTCAAGGACCGCTTTCCGATTCCGATGGCGTGCCTGTCGGTGACCGTGGAATTGCGCAGCCAGACCGACGTGAACCACGACCTCGCCAGGCAGGATGCGGAGAATATCATCGCCTTCCTCGCCCATCGCGGTGTCATTGATGGCACGGCGCCGGCGCTGCCGGCACTCAAGTACCCGGCTACCCCGCTGGCAGGCTCGGAGACCATCAAGGCGCCGGTCAGCGGGGTCGTGGTGTTCCTGAAGGAGCCCGGTGACTGGGTGCGGTCGGGTGACGTGATAGCCGAGGTCATCAACCCGCTTACCGCTGACGTGCAGGTACTGACGTGCCGGTCCGAAGGCGTGATGTATGCCCGCGAAAACCGCTATTTCGCCACCGCCGGGATGCGTCTTGCCAAGGTCGCCGGCGCCACGGCCTTTCGCACCGGAAAGCTCCTGGGGGCGTGATCCCCGGCATGTAGAAGCAACTCGGGGAAGATCCGTGTAATCCGTGTTTAGCATCCTCCACAAACGCATAAAATAGCGCCACCCGAATCCCGCTCCTGGAGCAACCGATGACACCAGCACTTCCGCCCGTTACCCGCGCCAGCTTCGATGAAGTGATGGTGCCCACCTATGCGCCCGGCGCATTCATCCCGGTGCGAGGAAAAGGCTCTCGCGTGTGGGACCAGTCCGGCCGCGAGTACCTTGACCTTGCCGGCGGCATCGCGGTCAGCTCGCTCGGCCACGCCCACCCGGCGGCAGTCAACGCGCTGACCGAGCAGGCCGGCAAGCTCTGGCACGTGGCCAATGTCCTGACCAACGAGCCCGCTATCCGGCTCGCGCGGAAATTGTGTGAGCTCACCTTTGCCGAGCGC
>JANNGY010000617.1:0-5791 GCA_031404095.1 Betaproteobacteria bacterium
ACGCTCGGCCGCGCGCGCGCTGGCGAGCGCCGCCACCGCGGACAAGAACGCGGCCCTGCTGGCCGCCGCCGCCGCCATTGAAAGCAGCTCACCGCTCATCATCGCCGCCAATACGCGGGATGTCGAGCGCGCCCGCGAGGCCGGCAACGACGACGCTTTCCTCGACCGCCTGACGCTGACGGCGGCATCGATTCGCGCGATGGCACAGGGCGTGCGCGACGTTGCCGCGCTTGCCGATCCGGTCGGCGAAATGAGTGAACTCAAGTTTCGCCCCTCGGGCATCCGGGTCGGCAAGATGCGGGTGCCGTTGGGGGTCATCGGGATGATTTACGAATCGCGTCCCAACGTGACGGCCGACGCCGCGGCCCTGTGCCTCAAGTCCGGCAACGCCTGCATCCTGCGTGGCGGCTCGGAGGCCCGCGAATCCAATCATGCGATTCAGGCCTGTATCGCCGGCGGATTGCGCCAGGCCGGCCTGCCGGAGGCGGCGGTGCAACTGATCGCCACCACCGACCGTGCCGCGGTCGGAGAGATGCTGCGGATGAAGGGGACAATCGACGTCATCATCCCGCGCGGCGGCAAAAGCCTGACCGCGCGCATCGCCGAAGAATCGAGGGTGCCGGTGATCAAGCACCTCGACGGAATCTGCCATGTGTACGTCGACGACCAGGCCGATCTCGACAAGGCGCTGCGCATTGCCGATAACGCCAAGACGCAGCGATACTCGCCGTGCAACACCATGGAAACATTGCTGGTGGCCGAGGCGATCGCCGCGAAATTCCTGCCCATGATCGGCCGTGTCTATGACGCCAAGGCGGTGGAAATGCGTTGCTGCCCGCAAAGCCTGGCGATTCTTGAAGGCGCGGGCATCGCCAATATCGAGGTTGCCACCGATGCCGATTTCCACACCGAGTATCTGGCGCCGATTGTCTCCATCAGGACCTTGCCTGGCCTCGACGAAGCGATTGCGCATATCGCCCACTATGGTTCACAACACACCGACGCCATCCTCACGGAAGACCATTCGCGGGCGATGCGATTCCTGCGCGAAGTCGATTCCAGTTCGGTGATCGTCAATGCCTCCACGCGTTTCGCGGATGGTTTCGAGTACGGGCTGGGTGCGGAAATCGGTATTTCCACCGACAAGCTGCACGCGCGCGGTCCGGTCGGGCTCGACGGCCTCACCTCACAGAAATGGGTCGTGTTTGGCGATGGCCAGGTACGCGAATAACCAGGTGCGTTGAAACCAGCCGCGTTGAAATCCGTCGTCCTATTCGGTGGTACGTTTGACCCGGTCCATAACGGCCATGTGGCCATGGTGGACGCCGCATGGCGGGAGCTGGTTCCCGCGCGCCTGCTGGCGCTGCCCGCAGGCAATCCCTACCAGCGCGGCCGGCCGCCCTTTGCCGCCGCGGATCATCGCAGCGCCATGCTGAAGATCGCCTTCGCGGACGATTCGCGTCTGGAGATCGACCGGCGGGAACTGGATCGCGCCGGCCCGACTTATACCGTCGATACCTTGCGCGAGTGGCGCGCAGACAGCGGCGATGGCGTGCCACTGATTTGGCTGCTCGGTGGTGACGCGTTTACCCGGCTCGATTCGTGGCACCACTGGCAGTCGCTATTCACGCTGGCACATTTCGCGGTCGTCCTGCGTCAGGACCAGCCGCATCCGCTGGCGGCCGCCAGTGCCGGGCTGAAGGGCGACTTGGTTGGCCGGCAGCGCAGCCCGGAAGCGCTGGGCCAAACCGCTTTTGGGCAGTACGCGATACTGTCGGCGACCGTGCCACCGATCTCCTCGACCGGCATCCGCGCGAAGAGAAACACCAACGAATCCATTCGCGAATTGGTGCCGGGCGGCGTTTGCGACTATATTGATCATCACCAGTTGTACCTACCCGGGGAGAAAACATAAGTTGGCTACCAGGAAACTGACCACCGTGGTCATCGACGCGCTGGAAGACATCAAGGCGCGTGACATCAATCTCATCAATGTCTCCCGGCTGACCTCGGTGTTTGACTACATCGCGGTTGCCAGTGCCGATTCGACGCGCCAGACCAAGGCACTGGCCAAGCATGTGATGGACAAGGTCAAGGAAGCGGGCGGCTGGATCTATGGCATCGAGGGCGAACAATCCGGCGAATGGGTGCTGGTCGATTGCGGCGACGTGGTGGTGCACATCATGCAGCCCGTCATGCGTGAGCACTACAAGCTCGAAGAGTTGTGGGGCGACGGCAAGCTGGAATACCCGAAGCCCGCGGCGCCCAGGCGCGCACCACCCACACGGCCCGCACCGAAGGTGACGACCGCAAAGAAAAAACCCGGAACGACCGCAAAAGCCACCGGCAAAAAAACACCCGCGGCCAAACCCAAGGGGTCCAAGCCGGCCACCACCCGCGTCGCCAAGGCCACCACGACAAAGTCAAAAGCAGGCACGGTTTCCGGCAAAGCCAAAGTCACCAGGAAGGCAAAGGTCGTTGCCGCGTCCGGCGCGGCAAAGCAAGCCATTACGAAGCCCGCGACGCCGGTGCGCAAGAAAGTCACGGCAACCACCTTGAAGAAAACGGCGGTAAAGAAACCTGTTGCCAAGAAACCCGTCGCGCGCCGGCGCAAGGTCGCGGAAGAATAGCCGACCTGTTTTTTCGCGGCTGAACGAGACCCGCTACCGGCAATGAGGCGGCAGGACAAAAAGTGGGCGGCGATGCGAATAGCGGTAATGTTGAGGCAGCTTCTCGAAACCTCAAAACGCTAGCACTGGCGCGGCTTCCAGCCTGTAAAAGGCCGGCAAGCCTCACCAGTGCTTGACCTTTAATCCTGGATGCGAATACAACTGTGAAACTAACCATTGTCGCGCTGGGCCACAAGATGCCCACCTGGGTGCAATCGGGGTTCGACGAGTACGCCCGGAGGATGCCGCCGGAAGCACGCCTCGAACTGATCGAATTGAAACCCGAGGATCGCGCCTCCCGCGTCATTGCCCGGGTATTGGAGCAGGAAGCCGTTCGCATCAACGCCGCTGTCCCCAGACAAGCCGAGCGTATCGTGCTGGACGAACGCGGCGCCCCGCTCACCACGTCGGTATTGTCCGGGTGGATGAAGGGGTGGATGGCCGAGGGCATCAGCCCGTGCTTCATTATCGGCAGCGCCGACGGACTGGCGCCGGAGGTCAGGCAGGCGGCGAAGAGATTGGTGGCGCTGTCCGGATGTACACTGCCTCATGGCATGGTTCGCGTGATGCTTGCCGAGCAACTGTATCGCGCGGTTTCGCTGCTGCAGAACCATCCGTACCACCGAGAATAGAACTCGTCATGCAACCGTCATCGAACATCATTTACCTCGCCTCCAAGAGTCCCCGCCGCCGTGAACTGCTGAAACAGATCGGTGTGCACTATGAACTGCTGATGATGCGCGAGCAGGCGCCGCGCGTCGACGTGGACGAGGCGCCACTGGGCGATGAAACCGCGCATGCCTATGTGCAACGCATCGTCCGGCTCAAGGCGGAAGCGGCGATGAAGGTCATGCGGCAGCGGCGCCTCACGCCACGACCGATCCTGACCGCGGATACCACGGTCACGCTGGACGGCCACATTCTCGGCAAGCCGCTCGACAAAGCCGATGCCGTGCGCATGCTGACGCAATTGGCCGGCGAATCTCACCAGGTCCTGACGGCGGTCGCGGTGGCGGTCGATCAGGAAATCAAGCAGGTGCTGACCACGAGCTTTGTCACGTTTGCCAAATTGAGCGAAGACGAGATCAAGCGCTACATCGAGTCCGGCGAACCGATGGACAAGGCGGGCGCTTATGCCGTGCAGGGTGTTGCGGCCAAGTTCATCGCCAAGCTGTCCGGAAGTTACTCGGGCGTGATGGGCCTGCCGCTTTACGAGACCGCAACCCTGCTGCGACAATGCGGCGTGCAAGTCTGACGCCCGCGCCGCGCTTGATGCGCGCCGGCATTTGCTCGCTGCCGCACCTTTTCGCCCGCCCTGTTAACCCGTCATTCAATCCAGCCAAAAAGTCCACGTGAACGAGCAGATTCTCATCAATGTCACGCCGCAGGAATCCCGCGTTGCCGTCATGGAACTCGGCACGGTCCAGGAACTGCATGTGGAACGCAGCTCCAATCGCGGCCTGGTCGGCAATATCTACCAGGGCCGGGTCGGAAGGGTCCTGCCCGGAATGCAGTCGGCTTTTATCGAAATCGGTCTCGCCCGCGCCGCGTTCCTGCATGTCGCCGACGTCTGGGCGTCAAACAAGAGCGCCGAACAAAAGCCGATCGAGAAGCTGCTTCACGAAGGGCAGACACTGGTGGTGCAGGTCATCAAGGATCCGATCGGCAGCAAGGGAGCACGCCTGTCCACGCAAATCTCCATTGCCGGGCGTCTGCTGGTGTACCTGCCGGGTGACCAGCACATCGGTATTTCGCAGCGCATCGAGGATGAAGTTGAACGCGAAAACCTGCGCGAAAAGTTGCATCAACTGGTTCCCGAGGGCGAGGCAGGCGGCTTCATCGTCCGCACCGTCGCCGAAACCGCCACTGATGAAGAACTGGCCTCGGACATCGAATACCTGATCAAACTGTGGCGGGGCATCGCCGAGACGGCAAAAACGGCCGCGCCACAGAAGTTGCTTTATCAGGATCTCGACCTGGCATTGCGGGTCCTGCGCGACCTGGTGACCAAGGAGACCGAGCGCATCATCGTCGATTCGCGGGAAACCTATAGCCGCATGGTGGATTTCGCCGAACGCTACATGCGCAAATCATTGTCGGTGCTTGAACACTACAACGGCGAGACCACGCTGTTCGACCTGTTCCAGGCCGAGGATGAGATCGCCCGCGGGCTCGCGCGCCGCGTGGATCTGAAATCCGGCGGCTACGTGATCATCGACCAGACCGAGGCACTCACCACGGTCGACGTGAACACCGGCGCCTTTGTCTCGGGCCGCAGCTTCGACGACACTATCTTCAAGACCAATCTCGAAGCCACCCAGGCCATTGCCCGCCAGCTGCGTCTTCGCAACCTTGGCGGCATCATCATCGTCGATTTCATCGACATGGATAACGATGAACACAAGAATGCCGTGTTGACCGAATTCCACAAGTCGTTGTCGCGCGACCGGACGCGGATCACCGTCAACGGCTTTACCCAGCTGGGCCTGGTGGAAATGACCCGCAAGCGCACCCGCGAGAGCCTGGCCCACGTGCTTTGCGAACCCTGCCCGACGTGCACCGGCCGGGGCGAAATCAAATCCGCGCAGACCGTTTGCTACGAAATCCTGCGCGAAATCATGCGCTCCGCACGGCAGTTCGACGCCAAGGAATTTCGCATTCTCGCCTCGCAAACCGTGATCGATCGCTTTCTCGACGAGGAATCGCAAAGCATGGCGATGCTCGAGGACTTCATCAAAAAGCCGATTTCGCTATCGGTCGAGACCTCGTACACGCAGGAGCAGTACGACGTGATTTTGGTTTAGCCTGCATATTTCATGGGTCGGCCCCGTTCTGAAAGCGTATTGCTCTTGCCAACGGTCTTCACAGTGAAATCCAATTTGTGCTTCGACTTTCGCCGGGCCTACGCGCTCGATGGCGGGCGGCTGGGCGGCGCTTTTCCGCTCTCCTCCTCGCCGGTATCCAGATGGCGGCTCGTCGGTCGAGCGAAAAATCACTCGCCCATCCACCCACCCTCGAACGCGTCCCCATGAAATATGCAGGCTAGCCTGCCGCGTTACGTCTTCGAGGAATTGGTCAGGTCCAGCTTCTGGGTGGCGGAGAAGTCCATTTTCTGCGTCGTC